>JANYFU010000416.1 GCA_025359665.1 Caulobacteraceae bacterium | reverse complement strand
TTGCGCGAGGCGATCACCATGTCGGCGGTTCCATCGGGGACCAGAGGCCCGCTGGTCGCCTCGAATTTCGCAAGCGTAGTCTCGCCCCAGACCGCTGGGTCGCCATAGAGGGCCTTGAAGGCCGCCCCGTCGCCGGCCTGGGCGGCCACATAGTGGCCGTGGTTCGCCTTCAGGTAGGGGGCCAGGATCTCCGTCCAGTAGCCGCCGGCCGGATCGATCTCGATCACCGTCTGCCTGGGCCTGAGACCCCAAAAAGAGAGAGTCTCGGCCGGGTGGCGGAAGGCGTCGCGGACCCGGTTCTTGGCCGTGCGCTGAGGGCCGGCGACTGAGGCTTTGAGCGCCCCTGATATCGAGGCGAGCGCGCGGATCGGCATGCTGGCAAGCGGCAGGGCCGAAAGCGCGATGGCGAGCTGCCTTCGGTTCATCCGTTCACGATCCAAACCCGGCGCTAATGCTGCGGTATCGTTATCACCCGGCCGTCAGGCAGGGTGACCGTATGACCATGGCCGCCGGCCGGGCACGGGCCGACCCAGGTGTTGTCCATGGTCATGTGTTGCGGGCCGGCGCCGCCGCCGTTGCTGGTCAGATCCATATGGTAGTGGCTCTGGAAGTCGCCCGTGATGGTTCCCGAGCTGGTCATGGTCTTGCCGTTCTGGGTGCAGACCGATTCGAAGGCCCATCCGCCGGCGATGCGGTGGACATCGCGCTTCGAGCAGTTGGCGGCGTCCGCGCCGCGACCGCCGGGTCCGCTGCTGAACGGCGAGAAGTTACGCTCGGTGGCGGGATCGACGCACTGGCGTATCTTCATCGACTGCCCCTGCATGCCCGCCCCCGACATCGACATTTCCCATTGCCCGGCGCGTCGCCCGGGCATGGATGTGGGCTGGGCCAGAACGGCGGTGGTCAAGACCGAAGCGGCCGCGAGGCCGAGGATGGCGATAGGCAGGGCTCTCATGAGGGTTCCCGAAGTGTTTTTGTTGCCGGGCACATTCTTCCGCGCTCGGTGCAAGGTCAACGCCCCACCCGCCGATTTGCCCTGCGCACCGGAGGCAAGGTGGGCGCATATCGCGATTGACGGCCGCCAGTTATTTCAATAATTTCTGAAAACTCAAAAACCTGGGAGTTTTTCGTGGCTCTCTCGCCCCTGGTTCAAACCTTCGTTCTGCACTTTGGTGAGATGGGCGGCCGCTGGGGCGTGAACCGTACCGTCGGTCAAATCTACGCCCTGCTGTTTCTCTCGGACGAGCCCCTGAACGCCGATCAGATCACCGAGTCCCTCGGCATCTCCCGGTCAAACACCAGCATGGGCATCAAGGAGCTGGAGGCCTGGCGGCTGGTGCGCAAACGGCACATCCAGGGCGACCGTCGGGACTATTTTCAGACCCCTGACGATATCTGGCAGATTCTGCGCATCCTGGCCGAGGAGCGCCGCAAGCGAGAGATCGATCCCACCCTGTCGCTTCTGCGTGACACCCTGATGGCCGAGCCGGCCAATGATCTCGAGCGGCATGCTCAGGATCGGATGCGCCAGATGCATGACCTGATCGAGCTTCTGACCGGCTGGGCCGCCGATGTTCAGAAGCTCGACAACGAAAGTCTGGGCCAACTCCTGGCCCTGGGCGCGGGTGTATCGCGTTTGTTGGACGTCAAGAACAAGATCACGGTGTTTGCCCAGGGCAAGCGTCGCAACCGCGATCCCGAGGAGGCCGCATGATCGACGCCCAGGTTCTGGCCCGCGCCCAGTTCGCCTTCACGATCTCGTTCCACATCATCTTTCCGGCCTTCTCCATCGGTCTGGCCAGCTATCTGGCGGTGCTGGAGGGCATGTGGCTGCGGACCCGCAACCCGGTCTATCTGAACCTGTTTCACTATTGGCTGAAGATCTTCGCCGTGGCCTTCGGGGCCGGCGTCGTGTCGGGGCTGGTGATGGCCTACCAGTTCGGAACCAACTGGTCGGTGTTCTCGGATAAGGCCGGCGCGGTGTTGGGGCCGTTGATGGCCTATGAGGTGATGAGTGCGTTCTTTCTGGAAGCCGGGTTCCTGGGGGTGATGCTGTTCGGCCTCAAGCGCGTCGGCCCGACCCTGCACTTCATCGCCACCCTTGCCGTGGCGCTGGGCACCTTCGCCTCGGCGTTCTGGATTCTCTCGGTCAACAGCTGGATGCAGACCCCGGCCGGCTATGCGATCAACGCCCAGGGCCAGTTCGTGCCGGCCGACTGGTTGAAAGTGATCTTCAACCCGTCATTTCCGTTCCGGCTGGTTCACATGGTGCTGGCCGCCTACCTGACCACGGCCCTGGTGGTGGGGGCGGTAGGGGCTTTTCACCTGCTGAAGGACAAGGCCAACCTCGAGGCGCGCAAGATGTTCTCGATGGCCATGTGGATGGCCACCCTGGTGGCGCCGATCCAGATTCTGGCCGGCGACTCTCATGGCCTGAACAGCCTGGAGCACCAACCGGCCAAGATCATGGCCATGGAGGGTCACTATCAAAGCCACCCCCACGGCGCACCGCTGATTTTGTTCGGCCTGCCCAACCAGGCCAAGGGCGAGGTGGAATACAAGATCGAGATTCCGAAGCTGTCCTCGTTGATCCTCAAACACAATCTGGACGCGCCCCTGGCCGGGCTCGACACCGTGCCGCGCCAGGATTGGCCCTATGTGCCGATCGTGTTCTGGTCGTTCCGGATCATGGTCGGGATCGGCCTGCTGATGGCGCTGCTGGGCGGCGTTTCGCTATTGGCGAGGCTGAGGCGCGGACTCTACGACTGGCGACCCTTGCACCGCTTCGCCCTGGCCATGGGGCCGATGGGATTCGTGGCGGTGCTGGCCGGCTGGATCACCACCGAGGTGGGCCGTCAGCCCTACACCGTCTATGGCCTGTTGCGGACCAGCCAGTCGGCCTCGCCGCTACAGGCGCCGGCCGTGGCGGCGTCCCTGGCCGCCTTTGCCGTGGTCTATTTCGTCGTCTTTGGTTCCGGCCTGTTCTATTTGCTGCGCCTGATGGGCCATCCGCCGCATGATCATGAGGAGGGGCTGGAGGAGCATGACCCGATCCGCGCCGCTGGTATCACCCCCGCCCCCGCGATCGACCCCGATCGCGCCCTCCAGCCGGTTCATTGAGGGGAGGGTGGCATGACTTACAGCGCTGATCTTACACTGATCTGGGCGGGCCTGATCGCCTTCGCGGTATTCGCCTACGTGGTCCTCGACGGCTTTGACCTGGGTATCGGCATTCTCTTCCCCATGCTCGGTAGCGACGCCGACCGAGACACCGCGATGAGCTCGGTGGCGCCGGTCTGGGACGGCAACGAGACCTGGCTGATCCTGGGCGGCGGCGGCATGCTGGCGGCCTTTCCCCTGGCCTATGCGATCCTGATGCCCGCGGTCTACGCGCCGTTGATCGCCATGCTGCTGGGCCTGGTGTTCCGGGGCGTGGCCTTCGAATACCGCTGGCGCACAAAGCGGGCGCGCTGGGCGTGGGACCTGGCCTTCTGCGGCGGCTCGACCCTGGCGGCGTTCTCACAAGGGGTGATCCTAGGGGCGATTCTCCAGGGCGTCACCGTGACCGGCCGGGGCTACGGCGGCGGTTGGTGGGACTGGCTGACACCGTTCAGCCTGCTCACGGGCGTATCGGTGGTGGCCGGCTACGGCATGCTGGGCGCGACCTGGCTGATCATGAAGACCACGGATAACCTGCTCGCCCGGGCCTTCCATCTGGCCTGGCGGTTCGGGGCGGCCACGGTGGTGGCGATCGGCGCGGTCAGCGCCGCGACCCCTTTCCTCAAGGCCGACTACTGGCGCCGCTGGCTGACTTTTCCCAACATCATCGCGACCGCGCAGGTGCCCTTGCTGGTAGCCATCGCAGCCGTGGCCCTGTTCTTCTGCCTGCGCCGCAAGAACGAAACCTGGCCGTTTCCGATCGCGCTTGGCCTGTTCGCGCTGGGCTATGCCGGCCTCGCCATCAGCCTCTATCCCGATATCGTGCCCGGCCGGGTGACGATCTGGCAGGCCTCTGCGCCGGCCTCGAGCCTGGGCTTCATGCTGATCGGCGCTGGGATTTTGATCCCCGTCATCCTCGCCTACACCGGCTATGCCTATTGGGTGTTTCGCGGCAAGACCGACCCGAAAGGCTACCATTGATGGCCAGATGGGTGTGGTTCTGGGGGATATGGGCCGCCAGCGTGTTGGCCCTGGGCGTGGTGGCGGGATTGCTCAAGCTGCTGTTTGGCGCGATTCTGCGTTGATCAGGTTCCCGTTCGGAACCTCGGACCTGCTGGCGCGCTTAAAGGCTTCAGTCAGGGAGATAACTATGAAACGTCTATTCATCACCACTTGCGCTTTGGCGGTCCTGGGATCGGCGAGCGGCGCCTGGGCGATCAACAACACCGCCAAGGGCGCGGTCGCGGGCGCGGTGGGCGGCGCCGTCGTCGCCGGTCCGGTCGGCGCGGTGGTCGGCGGCGTGGGCGGGGCGGTGGTCGGCCACCACTATCGCAACCGTCACTATCGCCACTACCGCCATCACCACCACGGCGAGCCCATGACCCGCGGCGATGCACCGCACTGAATCTCAGCGTTTGCGAAAGCGCGCGGCCTCCGCGGCCAGGTCGGAACCCCAATCGGCCGACGAACGCGATGGGTCGCCGTCTGGTTCGGCCTGAAACGGCACGCTCCCCGCCACGCCGCGAATGGCCAGCCAGAGCGGCTGGCTGAAATAGGTCAGAACCCGCAGCGGCCGCCGCTTGTTGTCGGTGACATCCCAGCCGGCGGCTTCGAAGGCGGCCACCTGTTTGGCGATAGGCTTGTATTCGATATCGTCCCAGTCGTCTGGGCGGGGCGTTGCTTCGGCCTCGTCCGGGGTCAACTCGAACAGGGCCTTTGCACAGGCGTCGATATCGGCGTCGGGCGGGCGGGTTTCGCCGATCCCGGGAAGCGGCTTGAGGACGGCGGCATGTTCCAGGTCGGAAACGCCCGGCATGTCGATCAGCCGGCGAAGTGGCGGGTTGCTGGTCATGCGCGCAGTTTATCGCTGTTCGCCTTTGGCGCCGAGGGGAACATCATGTCATGACCCCCACGATGCAGCGAAAGGACCCCCATGGCCGGCCTGAAGGATAAGCGCGGCTTCATCGACAAGGACCGCCTCGATCTCTCCGAGCGGCAAGCGGTCGAATATTGGATGAAGCGCTGGGGAATCACCCGCGACCAACTCACCGCCGCCCATCGCAAAGTCGGCCGCCTGATCAAGGATATAGCCGCGGAACTGGGGAAAAAGCGGTGATCCCGTCCATTCTAAAATTGAACCGGGTCGCCAGGCTGGAGCCCCCATCCCCCCTTCTGGGGATTTCCCCCAAAGGGGGAAGAGAAATTAACTAGAAACATCAACGGCACATCTCCTCCCCATTGGGGGAGGCGGACCGCGAAACGGTGGAGGGGGCGCCGGCCGGGTCAACTTATCCCGCCAACTTCCTCAGTCGCGTGGCAGGTTCGAGGCGTTCCAGCCGCCGCCGAGCGCCTCGATCAGATCGACCGCCGTGGTCAGGCGTTGGGCCTCAATGCTCAGTTCGGTATTGCGGGCGTTGATGGCGGTGGTCTGGGCGACAACCACCGTGATGTAGTCCACCGTGCCGGCCGCGTACTGGTTGCGGGCTATGGTTTCCGCCGCGCTGGCAGAATCAGCCGCCGCTTTTCGCATTGCCTGTTCCGTCGCCAGCACGCGCTGGGCGGCCAGATTGTCCTCCACCTGACCAAAGGCCGTCAGCACCGTCTGGCGATAGTTTGCCAGCGCCTGGTCGTAGGCGGCCCTGGCCTGGGCGACCTTGGCATGGCGGACGCCGGCGTCGAACAGGGTCTCCGCCGCCGATGCGCCAACCGACCAGAAGCTGGTGGAAGCCTTGAACAGCTGGCCCAGCTGGCTGGAAGCGTAGCCGCCTTGGCCGGTGAGAGTCAGGGCCGGAAAATAGGCAGCCGTCTGGACGCCGATCTGGGCGCTGGCGGCGGCGGCGGCGCGCTCGGCCGAGGCAATATCGGGGCGCCGCTCAAGGAGGGTGGAAGGCGCCGCCGTGGGAATGTCGGGAAGTTTCAGCGTCCAGGGCGTGGGAGCCAGGGTCAGTGCGGCGGGCGCCTCTCCCGCCAGAATGGCGATGGCGTGTTCGGTCCGGGCGCGCTGTTGCGAGAGGTCCGTCAACTCCGCCTGGGCCGACTGATACTGGCTTTGGGCGCCCAGGACGTCGCTCTTGCCCGCTACGCCGGCGTTGTATTTGTTCTGGGTGATGGTCAGCGTGCGGCCAAGGGCGGTGGCGTTGGCGTCCAGCAGCCGTCTTTCCTCGTCATATTGACGCAGCTGGATGTAGTCGACCGCCATCTCCGTCTGGGCCGACAGGCGGGCGCCGGCGAGGGTGGCCGCGCTGGCCTGAGCGTTGGCCTTGGCCTCCTGGATCGATCGACGAACCGATCCCCAGATATCCGGCGCCCAGCTCCCCCCAATGCTGGGCTGGTAGGTAGTTCGGGTCCCCCCGCCGGAGTTCGCGGCGTTCGCCGAGGCGTCCAGACTGATGGTCGGAAACAACGCGGCCCGATCCTGCGCCACCAGGGCATGAGCCTGCCGGTAGGCCGCCTCCGCGCCGGCCAGGGTCTGGTTGGAGACATTCACCTTCGCCTCAAGCTCATTGAGCGTCGGATCGTCGAACACCGTCCACCAGTCCTTGCGGTCGGCGGCATCCGACGGGTTGGCTGGCGACCAGCCCTCGGCCTCCTTGAACGACGGTGGCGTCGGGGCCGTCGGGCGATGGTAGGTCGGCCCCACCATGCAGGCGTTCAGGCCAGCGCCCGCCAGGATCGCGGACAGAATCGGCCTCAGAGCGTGGATAACCGGGTGCGAACGACGGGCCATGATCTTGGGCGTCCTCAAGTTGTGGGCACCGGGTCCGGCCCGGTCGGAGCGAGGCCCGCGCCGCGCCGACGCCGGCGGCCTCTGAGACGGTCGAGATAGATATAGACCACCGGTGTGGTGAACAGGGTGATCACCTGGCTGACCAGCAGTCCGCCGATGATCGTAATGCCGAGAGGCTGCCTCAGTTCTGAGCCCTCGCCCCAGCCGATCGCCAGCGGCAGGGCGCCGAACATGGCCGCGAAGGTGGTCATCATGATCGGCCGGAATCGGGCCAGGGCCGCTTGGCGGATGGCGTCGAACGGGGCCAGGCCCTGATCCCGCTCCGCCACGATCGCGAAATCGATCATCAGAATGGCGTTCTTCTTGACGATGCCGATCAGCAAGATGACCCCGATCAGAGCGATGATCGTGAACTGGATATGGAAGATGATCAGCGCGATCACCGACCCGATCCCAGCCGAGGGCAGGGTGGAAAGCACCGTCAGGGGGTGAACGTAGCTCTCATAGAGAACGCCCAACACGATGTAGATTGCGATCAGCGCCGCCCCGATCAGCAGTGGCTCGGTGGCCAACGAATCCTGGAAAACCTTGGCGGTGCCCTGAAATGCGCCGTGGATGCTGGTCGGCATGCCGATCTGGGCCTCGACCTGGGCGATGACCTTGGCGGCGTCGCCGAGCGATTTGCCTGGAGGCAGGTTGTAGGAAATCGTCGTTGCCGGCTCGGAATCCTGATGGCTGACCGATGTCGGGGTGGCGGCGTCCGCCCAATGGGCGAAGGACGACAGCGGGGCGATGACTTCCGCCGCCGTGCTGACTGCCACGCCCTGGGACGCCGCCCGGCCCGGGGGCGCCGCCGGCCCGGCGACAGCCGTGGCTCCCACCGCCAGCGTGGCCCCCGATCCCGCCGCCAGGGCGCCGGGCTGACCGGCGACATTGGCGGATCTGGGCGCGTTGTTACTCAACGTGGTTTGGCTTGTGACGGACGTTGAACCCGCGGCTGTCCCGGATGTCTTCGCTGCCGTGCCGTTGCTGACATAGATGTCGTTGAGCCGGGTCGGGTCCTGGGTGAACGGTGGCGCGGCCTCCATGATCACCTTGTACTGATTGGTTTCTTTATAGATGGTGGAAACCTGCCGCTGGCCGAAGGCGTCATAGAGGGTGCTGTCGATCGCGGCGTTGGTGATCCCGAGACGAGCGGCCTTGTCCCGGTCAACCTCGACGAAACTTTCCAGGCCATGATCCTCCTGGTCGGTGTTGACGTCGATCAGGCCGGGTTGTTTTTTCAGAGCCTCGGCCAGACGCGCCGCCCAGAAGCGAAGTTGGGCCAGGTCTCCCGCCTCCAGTGTATATTGATAGGCGGCGTTGCTCTGGCGTCCACCGGCGCCGATGTCCTGCACCGGGTTCAGAAAGATACTGGCGCCCGCGACCCGCCCGAGCTTGGGGCGAAGGCGTTGCACCACCGCCGCCGACCCCCCGTGCTGGCGGCTGTCTTGTTTCAGGCTGATGAACATGAAGCCGCCGCCGGCGTTGTTTCCGGCGAAGGCCACCGCGGTGTCGACCAGCGGGTCGTCGCCCACGATCTTCACGAACCGAGCCAGGCGCCCCGAGGTGACGGCGAACGAACTCGACTGGTCCGACTGAAGGCCCGCGGCGATCTGGCCGGTGTCCTGTTCCGGAAAGAAACCCTTGGGCACGACGCCGATCAGGAAGACGAACAGGCCGATCGTCGCCACCAGGACGACGATCATCAGCGGGCCCGCCCCCAGAGCCCAATCCAGCGCCCGCTCATACAGCCTCAGCATCCGCGCGAAGCCGGCGTCCGCGATCCGGCCCAGCCGGCCTTGCTGGTCGGCCGGTTTGGCGCGGTCGATCAGAAAGGAGCACATCATCGGGGTGGTGGTCAGCGACACCACCAGCGAGACCAGGATGGCCGCCGAAAGGGTCATCGCGAACTCGCGAAACAACCGCCCCACCAGCCCGCCCATCAGCAGGATCGGCAGGAACACCGCCACCAGGGAGAGGCTGATCGATAGCACCGTGAACGCCACTTCCTTGGCTCCCAACAGGGCGGCCTCCAGCCTGTTCATGCCAGCCTCGACGTGGCGGGTGATGTTTTCCACCACCACGATGGCGTCATCGACCACGAAGCCGGTGGAAACCGTCAGCGCCATCAGCGAGAAGTTGTCGAGCGAGAAGCCCAGCAGGAACATCACCCCGAGCGCGCCAAGCAGGGATACCGCCACCGCCACGCTGGGGATCAGGACGGCGCGCCCGTTGCGCAGGAAAAACGCCACCACCGCCACCACCAGTACGATCGATATCAGCACGGTGCGCTCTACCTCGTTCAGGGATGAACGGATGGTGGTGGTGCGGTCGGTGGCGACGGTCATGTCGATGTCGGCGGGAAGCGCTCGCCGAAGGGTGGGTATCAACGCCTTCACATGGTCGACGGTGTTGATGATGTTGGCGGCGGGCTGGCGGCTGACCCTGACGATGATCGCGCGCTTGCCGTTGAACAGGCCGATATTGTGGACGTCGGTCACGCCGTCCACCACCTGCGCGATGTCCGAAAGGCGCACCGCGGCGCCGTTGCGAGAGGCGATCACCAGGGGCGCGAAGGTCGCCGCCTTCAGGCCGGTGTCGTCGGTGTAGATCTGAAACCGCAGATGGCCGTTCTGGACGATGCCCTTGGGACGGTTGGCGTTGGCCGAAGCCAGAGCCGCTCGCACGTCTTCCAGGCCGATGCCATGACGGGCCAAGGCGAGAACATTCAGCTCCACCCGCACCGCGGGCAGGGAGCCGCCGCCCAGCGTTACCTCTCCGACGCCCTTCACCTGGCTCAGCTGCTGCTGGATGATCGTCGAGGCGACATCGTAGATCTGTTCGGGGGAACGCGTGGCCGAGGTCATGGCCAATATGATGATCGGCGCATCAGTGGGATTGAGCTTGTGATAGGTGGGGTTGCTGCGCAGCGTCGTGGGCAGGTCCACGCGGGAGGCGTTGATGGCCGCCTGGACGTCCCGCGCCGCGCCGTCGATATCGCGATCCAGCCCGAACTGCAGGGTGATATTGGTCTGTCCGACCCGGCTGCTGGAGGTCATCTCGGTCACATCGGCGATGACGCCAAGATGCTTTTCCAGGGGTGTCGCGACGCTGGTGGCCATGGTGTCGGGACTGGCCCCGGGCAGGCTGGCGGTGACGCTGATGGTCGGCAGGTCGATTTCCGGCAGCGGCGATATCGGCAGCAGGAAGAACGCCGCCATGCCCGCCAGGGCGACGCCCAGCGTCAACAGAACAGTGGCGATCGGGCGGCCGATGAAGATCGCCGGCAGGTTCACGACCGAGCAAGTCCCGTGCGGTCGAAGCGGCGGGCCAGGCGGTCGAATTGGAGATAGATCACCGGCGTGGTGAACAGGGTCAGAGCCTGGCTGACGATAAGTCCGCCCACGATGCTGATCCCCAGCGGATGGCGAAGCTCCGATCCGACGCCCCAGCCGAGCATCAGCGGCAGGGCCGCGAACAGCGCCGCCAAGGTGGTCATGATGATCGGCCGAAATCGCAGCAGCGCGGCCTGATGGATCGCTTCGCGGGGCGACTTGCCCTCGTTGCGCTCGGCGTCGAGGGCGAAATCGATCATCATGATGGCGTTCTTCTTGACGATGCCGATCAGCAGAATGATGCCGATAATGCCGATAACCCCCAGGTCCTGGCCGGCGAG
>JANYFU010000319.1 GCA_025359665.1 Caulobacteraceae bacterium | reverse complement strand
ACCGACGGCGGCAGCAAAAACCCCGTGCCTCGGTCCACCTGGCGAAAGTTGCTCATCAAAACCATCGACACCGCAAAACCAAATCAGTGACGACTATCTACCATGCACAAGGACGGCGCGCTAAGTCCGACAGGCTGCTAGGGGTGCGGGTGTTCGATCGGCGAGCGCGGCGAGCAGGAACCCGACGCGGGTCGCCAGTTCGGCGGCGGTTTGCTGGAACAGCGGGCAGGTGACGTCGTCGGGATCGCCGGTCACGGGGATGGCGATGCTCCGGTGGATAGTCTCGCGATGGCCGGGAAACTCGGGGCACACCTCGCGCACCGGGTCGCACAGGCTTATCACCCAGTCGAAACTCTGGCCGGAGAACAGGTCCAGGGACCTGGAGGCGTGACCGGCCAGGTCGAGGCCATGCTCCTCTCGCAAATAGGTGTCCCGGCGACCGGCGGAACTGCGCCGCGCCGAAACGAGGCGGACATTCCGCAGCTTGCCAAGCTGGTTTGAACCAGGTTCTGAGGCTCTCCGACAAGCCCCGTCAGTTCGTGAACCACTCGATCGCTCCGGGGCAGTTCACCCAGAAGGCACCAGCGCAGGGAGTGCGCCGCCAGCTGGAAGAACTCGGGCGGGGCGACGTCAGGGTGAAGCTGTTGCGCGTTCCCAAGCGTTCATACACATCAAACTGGTTTGATGTATCAAGTTGAATTGATTCATCTCGGCGCTTGACGCCGCGCGCCTCGCGCCCGCAACGTACGGGCAAAGACCACCCGCCTAACGCTTGCGGGGACAGCCAAGGGAGCCGCGCCAGCCATGATCAAAACGCCGATTTCGGCGGACTCGCACATTACCGAGCCACCCAATTGCTACATCAACTATATCGAGCCATCGTTCCGCGATCGCGCGCCGGTGATGAAGATGTTGCCGGGCGTGGGTTCGGCTTTCATCATCGACGGCATGCCCTCGCCCGTGGCCATGGGGCTGGTGGCCGCGGCCGGCAAGGACCCGGCCGACATCACCACCGACGGGGTGGCGTTCGAGGACCTTTGGCGTGGCGGCTGGGACTCGAAATTCCGCCTGGCCGACCAGGACCGCGATGGCGTCGGGGCCGAGATCATCTATCCCACCGTCGGCATGCTGCTCTGCAACCACAAGGACTTCGACTACAAGAAAGCCTGTTTCGAGGCCTACAACCGCTGGCTGTCCGACTACTGTTCCGAGGCGCCGGACCGGCTCCACGGCATGGCCCAGGTATCGATGCGCACCCCGGAGGACGGCGTCGCCGAACTCAAGGCCGTCAAGGCCATGGGCTTCAAGGGCGTGATGATGCCGGGCGATCCGGCCGTCGAGGACTATGACAGCAAGGTGTATGACCCGGTGTGGGCGACGGCGGTGGAGCTGGGCCTGCCGCTGAGTTTCCACATCCTGACCACGCGATCCGGGCCGATGTCCCAGGGAACGAGAGGGCCGCGGATCAACAGCTTCATGTCGATCATCCGCGGCTGCCAGGACATCCTGGGCACGCTGATCTTCGGCGGCGTATTCGACCGCCATCCCGGCCTGAAGGTGGTCTGCGTGGAGGCCGACGCGGGGTGGGCGCCGCACTACATGTACCGGATGGATCACGCCTATAAGCGCCACCGCTATTGGATGAAGGCGCCGCCGTTGCAACGCCTGCCCAGCGAGTATTTCGCCGAGCACATCTATGTGACGTTCCAGGACGACTGGGTGGCGTTCAAGACCAAGGATCTGTGCAACGTGCGCCGCCTGATGTGGGCCAGCGACTTTCCGCACTCCGATTCCACCTGGCCGCATTCCCAGGCCATGCTCGACGAGCACACCAAGGATCTGACCGAGCAGGAGCGCAACTGGATCTGCCACGACAACGTGGCGCAGCTTTATGGGCTGAATCTGAACTAGACGACGATCTTCATCGTCCGG
Source organism: Caulobacteraceae bacterium (assembly GCA_025359665.1). Taxonomy (GTDB): domain Bacteria; phylum Pseudomonadota; class Alphaproteobacteria; order Caulobacterales; family Caulobacteraceae; genus Acaudatibacter. Next base: position 5,358 of record JANYFU010000319.1, on the reverse strand, counting down.
CGTTCCATTCGGCTTGCCACGTCGCGAACTCCATCGGACGGATCTGGTAGCGAGCGAAGTTGCCCTCGTGCAGGCTGAGCAATTCGGTCTCGGCGACATCGATGAATTTCTCCTGGTCGGCCGCCGGGACCAGGGCGCGGGCCTTTTCGCGTACATGGGCGCTAGCGGCCTTGCGGCCGCGGGCCGCGCGCAGGACTTCGCCGACCGTCTCGCGCAGCAGATCGCGATAGAGCAGCCGAAAGGGATCGGGTTCGCCCAGCGATTGGCGAACGGCGGCATAGCGAGCGGCCGAGCGGGCATAGGCCCAAAGGAAGACATCCTTGAGCAGCTCGACCCGGTTGAGTTCGTAAACGCCCAGGATGGCCTGACTGTAGAGATCGCTCGGGACGTCGGTGAAAGACAAGGGAGCCAGGTTGGCTTTGATCATCGGAATGTTGGCGGCCAGTCGCGAAACGCGCTTGTTCACGTCGTCGAACGGCTGAAGGTAGGGAAGTTGAACCATGACGAACAAGGCCTGCTCGAACGGGTCTTCAATCGCCGCCGCCGTTGCCAGAAGCTGATCGAAACACTCCCCGATCAGCGTCGGAATTTCCAGCGGGTGGAACACCGACCGCTCGATGCCGACAACGATATGGCGCAGGCGACCGACGGCGCTCGGATCATGCAGCAGGTTGTTCGCCAGCAGCGCGTGCAGGTTGAGGATGGTGTAGCGGTTGAACCCGATATCGTCGGCAGAGGCGACCAGAAACTCGATGGCGTCCTTGTGGTTCAAAATCATCTGCGCTTCACGCTGCCCACGCCCTTCGGCTTCCTGCCCGAAGTCGAGCAGACGGCGCGTATCGAGAAGCGAATAGGTGTTCCCTTCGAGCCGGCTGGAGTTCCAGGCGAGATCGATCAGCAGGCGATTGAGAATCTGCTTGGCGTATGTCCCCGCTGGCGCGGTCTCGATCTGCACCTTACCCATGGCGCGCAACTGCTCCCTTTCGGCCGGGCTCAGATAGAACGACTCGTTCGGCCTATAGCCGTCCAGGAAACCGCGATCATAGCCGACAGGCCGGCGCCCTTCGACCGGTTGGCGGACGTAGGCTCGCACCGCCTGTCCGCCAGGGGATAGCGGGACGATCCGCGCCGGGTCGGTTTCCGCCCGTTGAATGGCGTCGTCCTGGCGGAGGATGAAATAGCGCGCCGCCCGGCCTTCACCTTCGAGCTTAAGCCGTTCGGTGTTTACAAGTGCGCGAAGCCGGTACTGCAAGGTCCGATGCGCGCCAGGGCGTGCCAGTAGTCCTTGAATTTGGGCCGCTGAAGCCCCGTCGGGCTGGCTCGCGACGACCGCTTCGATCGCATTCAGGTCGGCTTCGGGGATGGGGCGCGCCACGGCGACTCCTTAGTTGCGCGGAAATTAAATCGCGCAACTAAGGAGGTCAATGCGCAACTATTCGATAATCGCGCAATGTCAGCTGCTTTCGCGCAACATGCTTGGCTAGCTATTTCTGCCCCTTGACGCCACGCCGTCCACACCCGCAACGTGCGGGAAAATGCCACCCGCCCAATGACGGCGGGGGGTCCAAGGGAGTCGCGCCAACTATGACCGGAACGCCGCATGAGTGAAGTCTGGAGCGGCGAGCGCCATTTGGAGGCTGGCGAACTGCACACGCGCATCGCCCGCGTGGCGGCCGGGCTGGAGAACCTGGGCGTCGGGGCCGGCGACGGCGTGGCGATCTATCTGCGCAATGATTTTCCGTTCTTCGAGGCCAGCGGCGCGGCGGGCGCCCTGGGGGCCTACGCCGTCGCGGTAAACTGGCACTATACGGTCGAGGAGGCGCGTTATCTGTTCGAGGATTCCGGCGCGAAGGTCGTGGTCATTCATGCCGACCTGCTGGCGCCGATCCGTTCGGCGATTCCATCCGGCGTCCATATCCTGGTGGTTCCCGTGCCCCCCGAGATCCAGGCGGCCTATGGCCTGCCCGACGAACTCTGCCGTGCCCCCGAAGGCACGACCGACTACAATCTCTGGCGCGACAGCTTCGCCCCCCGGACGGCGGCGCCGCTGCCCGCGCCCAGCGCGATCATCTACACCTCCGGCACCACCGGCCGACCCAAGGGCGTCAAGCGCGCGGCCTTGCCTGAGGATCAGGCGGCGGCGGTGGGGCGCATGCTGGCCCAGTCCTACGGTTTTACCGACTATCTCGATCCGGCGAGCGGCAAGTCGACATCGGAGATCGTCACGGCCGTCGTCGGACCGATCTATCACTCGGCGCCGAACGCCCACGCCAATTTCGCCTTTCGCAACGGCGCCAACGTCATTCTCACCCCGCGGTTCGACGCCGAGGATCTGCTGCGGCTGATCCACACCCGCCGGCTCACTCACCTGAACATGGTGCCGATCATGTTCAATCGACTGCTCAAGCTGCCCAAGGAGGTCCGCGACCGGTACGACACCTCGTCCCTGCGCTTCGTCGCCCACGCCGCCGCACCGGTCTCGCCGCCGATCAAGCGGGCGATGATCGAATGGTGGGGGCCGGTGATCAACGAATATTACGGCTCGACCGAGATGGGCAACGTCACCTTCTGCACGTCGGAGGAGTGGCTGGCCCATCCGGGAACCGTCGGCCGCCTGATGCCGGACGCCATGGTGCGGGTGGTCGACGCCGACGGGAACGACGCGCCTGCCGGAACGCCCGGCGAGGTGATCGGCCGCCAGCCCGGCATGGGTGAGTTCACCTACCAGAACGATCCGGCCAAGCGCCGGGCGATGGAGAAACAGGGCCTGATCACGCCCGGCGACATCGGCTATTTCGACAAGGACGGATTTCTCTATCTGTGCGACCGGGCCAACGACATGATCATTTCCGGCGGAGTGAACATCTATCCCGCCGAGATCGAGGCCGAACTTCACAAGATGCCCGAGGTGGCCGACTGCGCCGTGTTCGGCATTCCCGACGACGACTTCGGCGAGGCGATCTGCGCGGTGGTCCAGCCGCAACCGGGAACCGCGCCCAGCGAAGCGGATGTAAAGGCCTACCTTCGCCAGCACGTCGCGGGCTACAAAGTGCCCAAGCGGGTCGAATTCGCCGCCGACCTGCCGCGCGAGGATTCGGGCAAGATCTTCAAGCGCAAGCTGCGGACCCCCTACTGGGAAGGGACCGGCCGCTCGATATGAGTGGGGCGGTCAGGAGTTGAGCGGCCCTTAGCTTACGAGCAGCCGCGCCCCGATCGCCAGCGCCAGGGCGGGCGGCATGACCAGGGCGCCGACCTTCAGGAAGCGCCAGAAGCCGACGGTCTGGCCCTCCCGGCGGATCGCGGTCAGCCACAGGATGGTGGCCAGGGAGCCGGTGATCGACAGGTTGGGTCCGATGTCGACCCCGATAAGCAGCGCGTCCACGACCGACCGGGGCGGATGGGCCTGGATGATCGTGGCGCTGGCGATCAGGCCGGCGGGCAGATTGTTCATCAGGTTGGAGACGATAGCGAGGATGGCGCCGGCGGCGGCCGCGGCGGCCGGCTCGGACGCTCGCGACGCGGTGATCAGGCCGCCGGCCAAGGCGTTGGCGAGGCCGGTGCGGTTCAGGGCCTCAACCAGCACGAACAGCCCCGCCACCAGGGGCAGTACGACCCAGGAAACCCCCTTCAGCACCGCCACGGGCGACTGGCGATCGCGGATCAGCACCACGGTGGTCGTCATGGCCCCCAGGATGCAGGTCGGCAGACCCAGCCGCATATCCAACGCCGACACCGCCAGCAGGGCGACGGCGGTCAAGCCGATCCCGGCCAGCGCGGTCCGGCCGCCGACCGACAGCCTGGGCTGTTCGACGCCGCCTTCGCAGGATCCGCGCAGCCTGGATCTCTCGATGCCCCTCAGCACGAAATAGGTGGCCAGGATCGACAGCGCCGAAGGCGCCGCGAAACTCGCCAGCCAGCGCCCCAGCGGCGGCGTATGGTCGCCGTAGAGCACCAGATTGGCGGGGTTGGATATCGGCAACACGAAGCTGGCCGCGTTGGCGATGAAGGCGCAGACGAACAGATAGGGCAGGGGGTCAACCTTGGCCTTTCGGGTCGCGGCGCAGACGGCCGGCGTCAGCACCACGGCAGTCGCATCGTTGGACATGAAGGTCGTGACCAGCACGCCAACAGCATAGATCAGCAGAAACAGGCGGGTCGGCGAGCGGTTGGCGCGGTTCACCGCGTGGGCCGCCACCCAATCGAACACCCCTTCCTGCCTGGCCGTTTCCGAAAGCAGCATCATGCCGGTCAGGAACAGATAGACATCGAGCCCCTTGCCGACCGCCTTCAAGCCGTCGCCCCAGGGCAGCAGGCCCAGGGCCAGGACAAGCGCCGCGCCGCCGACGGCCCAGATGGCTTCAGGCAGCCTGAACGGCCGCGCGATCACGCCGGCGGTGGCCAGGGCCGCGATCGTCCAGATGGCGAGGGTCGCCGGCGTCAGACCAGAAGCCTCGCCCGGATGGCCTGCCGCATATCGTCCGTCAGCCTCGCCACCTCGGCCAGATAGGTGTCGGTGTCGCCGTGCTGGTCGGCGATCGCCGCGAAGGCGGCGTCCAGCCAGGCCGGTTCTACCGACAGCATGGCCCGCAGCAGGTCGGGAGAGGGTGTCCGGCCCTGGGTCTCCTCGAATTGCGCGGTCATCTCGGCCATCCGCGCGTCGGCGCGGTTGTGGCGATTGGTGGCCAGATAGTCCTCCCGGATATCCTCGGGCGGCGCGCCCAGCACGTGCAGGGTGAGGGCGCAGATAAAGCCGGTGCGGTCCTTGCCGGCGTGGCAATTGATCAGAATGGGCCGATCCAGCTCAGCCAGCAGGGGGAAATACTCGCGGTAGACCGCTACGTAGAACGGATCGAACGGATAGTAGCGATAGCCGGCGGTCATCTGCTCGCTGACGCGCGCCGGGGTGGCGTCCGGTTCGGACAGGAAGGTCAGGTGGGGCGCGACCAGCTGATCGGTGGGGCCGCGATGTTCGATCAGCCGCGCGCCGGGGGCCTCCGGCCGGCGGGCCGGGTCGCGCGCCCGTTCCGGCGGACGGCGCAAATCGACGAACAGGCCGAAGCCCAGGGCTTCCAGCCGCTCCAGGTCGGCGTCGGTCGCCGCCGCGTGGTGACCGGACCGGAACAGCCGACCCTGGCGAATCCGCCGCCCGTCGGCGCCCATCCCGCCACCGAAATCGCGGAAGTTCACCACGCCTTCCAGGTCGATCGCGCTCATATGTGTCCGCTCCTGGTTTCGTGGCCGCTAGAAGCATGGCGCGGACCGTCGCGTCCAGCCCGGTCGATCTCGACGGTTGGCCAAGGATCGGTCAATCTCGCTACCGCTAAAGCGGCTTCAATGCCGGATCGCGATGGGGAGGAT
>JANYFU010000376.1 GCA_025359665.1 Caulobacteraceae bacterium | reverse complement strand
GACAATCCCCAGAAGCCGGAGATCGCCAACCGCTACGCCCAGGGCTACGCCGACCCCGCGGTCCGGGCCGGGGCTCCGGGGACGGCGAGTTTGCCGGCGCCCGGGTCGACCGGCGCCGTGACTGGAGGGACCGGGCCCGCGTCGGCGGCGCCGGTAGATCCCGTCAGAGCGGAAGCCGCGGCCCAGGCCACGGCCGCGCGAGCGGCGGAGCCGTTCGTTGGGGGACCGCCCACTCAGGGGGCGGTTGATCCCGGTCCTGGCGGTGGCACGTTTGCTGGGCCACCCGATGGGGCCATGCGGGCGCGCGATCTGGCTGAGGTGTCGATCCAGAACGGCCAGGGCGAGAAACGGCAGTTCGCTGCTGGGGCCCGCGCCGACGACTACCTGGCCAATCCCCTTCGTCAGGCGATCAGTCCCTGGGAGGTGAAGGCCGGGACGGTGATCCCTGCGGCGCTGCTCACCGCCATTAATTCCGACCTGCCGGGGGAGGTGATCGCCCAGGTGACCGAGCCGGTCTACGACCATGTCACCGGCCGCACCGTGCTCATTCCCCAGGGCTCACGCCTGATCGGACAGTACGACAGCCAGGTCGCCTACGGCCAGGAGCGGGCCCTGATCGCCTGGAACCGGGTGATCATGCCCAACGGCGCCTCGATCAACATCGGCTCGATGACCGGCGCGGACCTGACCGGGGCCAGCGGGTTGCATGACCGGGTCAACGATCACTTCGCGCAGCTGGCCAAGGGGATCCTGCTCTCGACCCTCTTCAGTGTCGGCGCAGCGTCTGCCCAGGACGCCGGCGCGAGGAGTTCGGGGAGCCTGGTTCTGAATAGCGCCGGCAGCGGCGTCGCCAACAACGCCCAGGAGGTCGGCCAGCGCATCACCGAGCGTGATCTCGGCCGTCAGCCGACGATCACCGTGCGCGCCGGCTGGCCGCTTCGGGTGCTCGTGGGCAAGGACATGATCCTGCAGCCCTATCCGTGAGGTGCGTTCCCATGAACTCAGCCGCCGAGAAGATCGGGCTCTTCCTCCCCCAGGGCCTGCACGATCAGATGCTGACCACGGCCCGGACCCACTATACCCGCCGCAATCCTCGAGGCTGTGTGCGGGGCGTCTATGAGCGCGCCCTCGGCCAGCTCGCCGACAACCTCGACGCCGGTGTGGCGGTCACCTTCCGCGCGACCCGAGGGGTCAAGGACCGGGTCTCGGTGCGCATCTCCGGCCGGCTATGCGCGCGGGTGCGTCGCCATCTCGAAACCCAGAACCTTAAGCTGACCGATTTCGCCTGCGCGGCGTGTCATCGCTTCCTCGCTTCCCACAAAGGATCCTGACCATGGCGCGCACGCCGATGACCACCCTGGCTCTCCCCAGGATCGAGCTCGAAGAGAAGGCGACCGACCTTAAACTGCGGCTGAAGGGCAAGATCGCCGTGGACCTCGCCGACTACTTGCGGGCCTACGGCGAGGCCAACGGTCCGATCGACCTGGACCTGCTGGTGCCGCACATGCTGGGGGCGTTCATGGACGCCGATCGCGGGTTCCAGACCTGGCGCAAGCGCGTCGGCGCCAAGGAGGAGCCATCATGACCGGAGCTATTGGTGGGCGCCGTTGAAGTTGTAGTCGGCCGCTTTCGCCGCGGGGCCGTCGGGCCCGCCGGGAAACCGTTCGGTGAGGAGGGTGATCGCGCCTTGATAGCCGAAATCGCGGCGGCAGCAGGCGATCGCCAGGGCGACGTCCTTGTAGGTCTTCGGATGTTCCGACTGGAACCGGTTGAGGCGGAATTCTCCGGGTTTGTCCTTGAGACGGACCCACATCGTCCAGGTTCCGTCGGCGCCCTCGATCAAGCGGATGTCGTTCAGCGCCCCGCCACGCTGGAGATAGAGCGTCAGGCTGCGAAGCCGGATCTTCATCTCGGAGTTGGCGGCGACGATCCAGGTGTCGCCGTCGTCCTGCTGAGGGGTGTCCGCGGCCCTGTCTGGATTTGTCATCGTCAAGGGCGTCCCGCCGAGGTCGTGTTTTGGAGAACGCTACGCCCCAATGCCGCCTTTGTCGCGCATGGAGGTTAAACATCTGTTCGCTTTGAGCGAAATCGGTGTCCCCCTGAGCCGGAGCCGAAAGGTCTCC
>JANYFU010000316.1 GCA_025359665.1 Caulobacteraceae bacterium | reverse complement strand
GGATCCAGCGCGAAGGCGAAGTCGTCCATGTGGTCGCCTACAGTCTCATCGACCTTTCGGCCGAGCTCGCCAGCGTCGGCGGGCGCGACGCCCCCTTCCCGCTTCCGCATGGCCGCGGCGATGAGTTCCATCGCGGACTGTCGACGCCAGATCCCCGTGGCTCACGGCAGGCCGGCGCCTTGGTGCCCCACGACCCTTGCCTCCCGCGGCTCAAACAGAAAACCCGGAATTTCCACTAGGGCCCCCAGCCTCGACGCCGTTTGCATCTTGTCAGAAGTTTTCTTATATTTCTGACGAAAAGAGACCACCATGCAGCCCCTCGCCGAACAAATCCTGACGCACGCCGCCACTCTGCCCGAAGGCGTCGCCTTCCGGGCCAAGGAGCTGCTGCACCTAGGCTCGCGCGCGGGCGTCGACCAGGCGTTGGCCCGCCTGGAGCGGTCCGGCGCGGTGTCGCGCATCAGCCGAGGCCTCTACGTGCGCCCGGTCGCCGGGCGCTTTGGTCCGCGCTCGCCGTCGCCGGGCAAGGTGGTTAGCGCCCTGGCCAACGCGACCGGCGAGACCATCGCCATCCATGGCGCGGTCGCCGCCAACGTGCTGGGGCTCAGCACCCAGACGCCGCTCCGCACGATCTACCTGACCTCGGGTCGGAGCCGCACGGTGAAGGTCAGCGGCCAGATGGTCGAGTTGCGCCATGCGCCCGAGTGGGAGCTGCTACTTCCGGGGCAGGCCGCGGGCGACGCCCTGCGCGCCATCGCCTGGGCCGGCAAGGCTCGGGCGCACGAGACGATAAGCGTCCTACGACACCGTCTGAAGCCGGCGGAGCAGCAAAACCTGCTCGGCCTGCGCGGACGCTTGCCGACCTGGCTGGCGCGGGAGGTCTCGAGCCTCGCGCTTGGCTGAGCCCTTCCTCAGCCTACCTCTGGCGGACCGCCGCGAGGTTCTCGAATCGGCCTTCGGCCGGGGCTTGACCCGGTCCACCGCGCTCCTGGAAAAGGACGTCTGGGTCGTATGGACCTTGCAGGCGCTCTTCGCGGCGCCTTTCGCCGAAGACCTCGTCTTCAAGGGCGGCACCTCGCTGTCGAAGGCCTACAACATCATCCAGCGGTTTTCCGAGGACGTCGATCTCACCTACGACATCCGCAAGCTGGCGGACGAGCAGGCGGGCCATCCGGAGGCGCTGAGCGACGCCGAGGCGAAGGCCCTGGGGCGTCGAATTCGCGAGAAGTTGCTGCCCCGCCGCTTGGAGGCCAAGATCCAACCCTGCCTGGAGACGCAGATCAGCGCCGCCGGCCTGCAGGCGACGGTCGAGCGGGACGGCGAAAACCTCTTCGTCGTCTACGAGGCTGCGGCGGAGTATCCCGCCTACGTTCGCCCGCGGGTGAAGCTGGAGTTTGGCGCCCGGTCGACGGGGGAGCCGGCAACGCCCAGGCCGGTGGCCTGCGACCTCGCCCCAGCCTTCCCCGAGTTGGAGTTTCCGAGCGCCACGCCGCGCGTCATGCGGGCCGAACGGACCTTTTGGGAGAAGGCCACGCTGGCGCATGTCTACTGTCTCGAAGGCAAACTGAGGGGCGCCACTGGATTCGCCCGCCACTGGCACGATCTCGTTCGCCTGGACGAAGCTGGCTTCGCGGCCGCCGCCATGGCCGATCGGGACCTGGCCAAGGCGGTCGCCGACCACAAGGCGAAGTTCTTTCCCGCAAAGGACGCCCAAGCGGCGCCAGTCGACTACCACGCCGCCGTCGGCGGCCACCTAAGGCTGGTTCCGGACGGGGACGCCCTCGACCTCTTGAGAGCGGACTACACCGCAATGATCGAGGCCGGATACCTTGAGGGCGACGCCGAGGTTTCCGAGACGCTGATGGGCCGCTGCGGCGATCTTCAGGACCGAATCAACGCCGCAACCTGAGCGCGGGGCTGCCGAGGCTCGACGTCAGTTGGGCGTCATCACCTTCACCGGCACCGCAGACGTGGACAGGAGCTCTCCCTCCCCAGGGTCCTCTTAGGCCACCGTGTCGGCGAACACGGCCAGCAGCCGGCCGAATTCGATGGGGATACACGATATTTGAGCGCTGAATGGGGGCCGCCAGGAACACCACCAACTTGCCCCGGGGCCCCAACGAGATCGTCCCGGTCGTCCGTGTCGTTCACCACCCAAACCCTCGAGGCCGCCGATGAATGGAATACTCCATGGTGAAATACTCTACAACGCCGTGCTACTCGGGGATGAAGATTCGTGAGATCCTGACGTTCAATCTAAAGCAACTGTTGGCGGCAACGGATCTGTCCCAGAACGAGCTTGCCCACCGTGCAGGCACAGATCGGATCTATGTCGGTTCACTTGAGCGTTGCGGCTATGCCGCCGGGATCGATCTTGTTGACCGATTGGCCACCGAACTCGGTGTCGAGGCCGTTGAGCTCCTTCGCAGGCCGGAAGACGCCAAGTGATACTAGCAATCTGATGACCGTAATGACTGCAGGACGTAGGCGTCGTCCTCACGGCCGACCAGGCGGCTGACGTCGCGCACCCGCCGTCCGGTCGCCGTTCTCTCGATGAACACCACCACATTGAT
>JANYFU010000365.1 GCA_025359665.1 Caulobacteraceae bacterium | reverse complement strand
CGTCGACATCGCGCCGCGGCGCTCGGAACGGCTCAAGGGCGTCAAGTTCGCCGACGGGCTGGCTTTCGGCGTGGCCGTGCTGCACGAGGCGCCGGTCGCCGCGGGTCGTCTTCTGGCGGATGACGTGCCGGCGGAGGAGCTGCGGCTCACCGTAGCCATTGAGGGGCTCAAGTCGCAGATCGACGCGATGCTCGACGGCCACGCCGGCATCTTGGGAGCCTCCTACGATGTCCTGGAGACCTACCGGATGCTGGCGCACAGCCGCAGCTGGAACCTCTCCCTGCACGATGCGGTGCATTCGGGCCTGACCGCCGAGGCGGCGGTGGAGCGGGTGCGCTCCGAACACCGGGCCGGCATCGGCCAGGCGCGAGACCCCTATCTGCGCGAACGGTTGCACGATCTTGAGGACCTCAACGACCGGCTGCTGCGGCATCTGAGCGGCGAGGGCGAGATCGCGCGGGTCCTGCCCGAGAACGCCATTCTGGTGGCGCGCAACCTCGGTCCCGCCGAACTGCTCGAATACGACCGCTCGAAACTGAAGGGCCTGCTGCTCGAGGAAGGCTCCTCCACCAGCCACGCCGCGATCGTGGCCAGGGCCATGGACATCCCCTGCGTCGGACGATTGGTGGGGCTCCGGGACCGGGTCAACGAGGGCGATCCGGTGATCGTCGACGCCGAGACTGGCGAGGCCTATCTGCGGCCGCGCCCGGACGTGGTCAGCGCCGTGACCGCGCGAATCGGCGTGCGCGCCGAACGCCGCGCCGAATTCGCCCGGCTGCGCGATACGCCAGCCTTCACCCAGGACGGCGACAAGATCACCCTGTTGATGAACGCCGGCCTGGCCGTGGACCTCGACACCCTTCCGGAAACCGGCGCCGAGGGGATCGGCCTGTTCCGCACAGAATTCCAGTTCATGGTGGCCGAAGACCTGCCGCGGTTGAGCGCCCAGACCGACCTCTACGCCAAGGTCATGGACGCGGCCGGTGGCCTGCCGGTGATCTTCCGCACCCTCGACCTCGGCGGCGACAAGGTGCTGCCCTATCTGCAGGCCGAGCGCGAAGACAATCCGGCGCTGGGCTGGCGGGCCGTCCGCATGGGGCTGGATCGCCCGGCGCTGCTTCGCATGCAGCTGCGGGCGCTGATCGCGGCGATGGCCGGCCGTCCGCTGAGCGTGATGTTCCCTCTGGTCGCCAGTGTCGACGAATTCCGCGCCGCCCGCGCCCTGGTCGATCGCGAGGTCGCCTGGGCGGTCCGCCGGGGCCGCCCAGCCCCCAGCCGTCTCGAGGTCGGGGCGATGATCGAGGCCCCGTCTCTGATCTGGCACCTGGACGCGCTGCTGCCGCTGACCGATTTCGTGTCGGTCGGGACCAATGATCTGATGCAGTATCTGTTCGCGGCCGACCGTGGAAACCCTCGCGTATCCGAGCGCTACGATCCGCTATCGCCGCCGGCGCTGCGGGCCCTGAAAGCCATCCGCGACGCCTGCGCCGACAGCGGCACTCCGGTGTCGGTATGCGGGGAAATCGCCGGCCGGCCCCTTGAGGCGTTCGCGCTGATCGGGCTGGGCTTCGATCGGCTTTCGATGCCGCCGGCCGGTGTGGGGCCGGTCAAGCGCATGGTGCTGTCATGCGATCGTGGCGCGGCGGCCAGGGGCGTTAGAAATCTTCTGACCAGTTCGGCCGGATCGGTGCGCGGAGAAATCGAAGCCCTGGCCAGAAAGATCGCGGTCTCGGTCTAGGCCGTTGAAAACATGAATCTACACTGCTAACGATGAGTCGTGCCGTTAGGTAATCTTGAGGCTTGGTTCGCGCGGCGAGGATAGTGGTTGGCTATGCCATTGGACACTGGCGGCATCGCGGACGACAACGATCCCGATCAGGTCGTGGACGGCTCTTCCGTGGGCTCTCCGCCCGGTAGTCATGTGGCTAGTGATCATTTGGTCGGTGATCATGTGGCCGGGGATCATCTCGCGGCGCTTCGTCCAGTCAAAATCGTCCTCGACCAGAGCGGCCATGTTGGCGAGGCGCTGAAGGCCGCCCGCCTGTCGCTCGGCCTGGCGCCGGAAGACCTCTCCCAGGTGACCCGGGTCAGAGCCGCCTATATCGACGCCCTCGAAGCCTTCAGGTTCGATAGCCTGCCGGCCCGGCCGTTCGTGGTCGGCTATGTCCGCGCCTATGCCCAGGCCCTGGGGCTGGACGCCGAGGCGGTGGTGGCCCGGTTCCACGCCGAGGCGCCCAAGGTGGACGGCAAGCTGCGCGCGCCCGGCGGCGTTCGCCAGGACGCCTTCGCCAGTATTCGCTGGCTGATGGTGGTCGGAGCGATGGTCGCCGCGGCGGTCCTGGTCTGGAACCTGACCCGCCGCGCCGAAATCCGCGCCGCCTCGCCGGTCGCCTCCAAGGTCGGTCCGTCGGTATCGCCGCGGCGGTCGGCGGGTCCCACCCAGATCGGGGCGCCGCTGGCCACGCCCCCCGAGGCGTCCAACCCACCCGTGTATCAAACCCCCGGGCTCGGCTCGGTCGATCCGGCGGCGCCCGCCGCTCTGGCCGCCGCCTCGGGTTCAAAGGCCGGGGCGGCCTTGACCGATGGTCCCGTGGGCGTTGCGGGCGCGCGGTTCGTTCCGGCTGGCACGGTCTACGGCGCCGGCCCCTCGGCCGCGGGGATCATCCTTCAGGCCCACAAGTCCACCTCGCTGGTCGTGCGTGGCCCGGCCGGCGCCATCTATTTCGCGCGCGTATTGGCTCCCGGCGAGGCCTGGCGCGGGTCGCCGACCGATGGTCTGGTCGCCGATGTCGCCGACCCTTCGGTGATCGAGGTGTTCGTCGCCGGCGTGTCTCGCGGTCACTTGGCCCAGACCCAGACCTCTTTGGCGCATCTGGGCGATCCCTAGTTTTTCGGGCCTTCGGGCTTGGGTCCGGGCGCGTTCGCCCCTATTCTGATGGTGTCATGACCACACAAGACCATACCCACATCCGGCCCTGGCGGGCCATTGACCGCCGCAAGTCGCGTCAGATTCATGTCGGACCGGTGCCGGTCGGGGGTGACGCGCCGATCACCGTACAGTCGATGACCAACACCATCACCGGCGACGCCAAGGCGACCCTCGAACAGATCCGCCAACTGGAAGAGGCGGGGGCCGATATCGTGCGGGTGTCCTGTCCCGACGAGGACGCCACCGCCGCCTTCAAGACCATCGCCCGGGAATCCAACGTCCCCTTGGTCGCCGACATTCATTTTCATTACAAGCGCGGCATCGAAGCCGCCAAGGCCGGAGCCGCCTGTCTGCGAATCAACCCAGGCAACATCGGCTCCGCCTCACGGGTTCGCGACGTCATTCAGGCCGCGCGAGATTATGGCTGTTCGATGCGTATCGGGGTCAACGCCGGCTCGCTCGAGCGCGAATTGCTGGAACGCTATGGTGAGCCCTGCCCGCAGGCGATGGTCGATAGCGCGCTCAGTCATGCGCGCATTCTCCAGGACCATGACTTTCACGAGTTCAAGATCAGCGTGAAGGCCTCCGACGTGTTCATGACCGTCGCCGCCTATCAGATGCTCTCCGAAGCCATCGACTGCCCGCTGCACCTGGGTATCACCGAGGCGGGCGCCCTGCGCTCGGGCACGGTCAAGTCGTCGATTGGGATGGGTAGCCTGCTTTGGGCGGGCATCGGCGACACCATTCGCGTGTCGCTGGCCGCCGATCCGGTCGAGGAGATCAAGGTCGGTTTCGACATTCTCAAGTCGCTCGGCCTGCGTCACCGGGGCGTCAATATTATCGCCTGCCCGTCCTGCGCCCGGCAGGGCTTCAATGTCATCGAAACGGTCAATAAGCTGGAAGACCGCCTGAAACATATTTCCGCGCCAATGAGCCTCTCGATCATCGGCTGCGTGGTCAATGGCCCGGGCGAGGCGCTGATGACCGATGTGGGCTTCACCGGGGGAGGGAAGGGCGCGGGCATGGTCTACGTGGCCGGCAAGCCCGACCACAAACAGGACAACGATGGCATGGTCGATCACATCGTCGCGTTGGTGGAGGCGCGGGCCGCCGAGATCGAAGCCGCCGAAGTGAAAAAAGTCCGGAGCCTCGAGCCGGCTGAATAGCCGTCCGATTCCTGGAGCAGCCATGAAGACCCTCGTCTCGGCCTGGACCGGCTCGAAGCTTCGGCTGCAGTCGGCGGGTGTCGACAGCCCCGTCATCGATGCTCGCCTTCTGGTTCAAGCCGCCGCCGGCGCGACCCGGGTCGATATCATCTCCGATCCCCATCGTCCGCTGACGGAGGATCAGAGCGCGGAACTGGAAAGCTACCTCGCGCGCCGCGAGAGGCGAGAACCCATCAGCCACATCCTGGGCGTCAAGGGCTTCTGGAAGATTATGCTGCGGGTCACGCCCGACGTGCTGACGCCCCGGCCGGAAACCGAGACCATTCTGGACGTCGTGCTGCCCGATCTGGGTGAGTTTCAACGGTTTCGTGTCCTGGACCTCGGCGTGGGCTCGGGCGCCATCCTGCTGGCGATCCTCAGCGAACGCCCGAACGCGGTCGGCCTGGGTATTGATGTGTCAGAGGAGGCCCTCGCCGTGGCGCGCGAGAACGCCTCGAACCTGGGCCTGGCCGGGCGCGCGGCGTTGTTACGCGGAGATTGGACCGCCAGCCTTGAGGACGAAGGCTTCGATTTGGTGGTCTCCAATCCCCCCTATATCGCCAGCGACGCGATCGGCGCCCTGGCGCCCGAGGTCAAGGACCATGAGCCCAGGCTCGCCCTTGACGGTGGTCCCGACGGTCTGGACGCCTATCGGCGACTCGCCGAGGAAATTCCACGGGTGCTGCGCCCGAGGGGCCGTTTCGCCGTGGAGATCGGTTTCGACCAGGGGCCCGCCGTGCGCGAGTTGTTTACTCGGGATGGTCTTGAGGATGTTCGTGTCGTGCGTGATTTGTCGGATCGCGACAGAGTGGTGACGGGTGTCAAGAAAACCTTTGGACAAAAGGTTGTCTGAAGGCTAGATCGCATTCGTCTCCTTTGAAATCGCCGGATAACGGAATTGGAGCGCTGGTCTAAAGAGACCGACGCTAAACTTCCCAGGGTCCCGAGGCGGAGACGGAACCAAAGGTTTTGAAGCTGCTTTTGCGGATTGCGCGTGCATCCGGGAAGTCGCCAAACCAGACGGGCGCCAAGCTGGCTTGGTGTTCGGTATTCATGGCCCTAAAAGCGCGGTCAACAGGTCAAAAGCATGAGAGATTTCAAGGGTATGAAGCGCCAGCGCAGCCGCAACCGCAATGGCGGTAGTGGCGGCGGCGGTGGAGGTGGCGGGGGTAAGCCTCAGCACAATTCCAACCGGGCGTTTGATTCCAACGGCCCCGAGGGCGTCAAGGTTCGAGGCGCCGCCCAGGGGGTCTACGAAAAATATCAGCAACTGGCCCGTGATGCGCAGACCGCCGGTGATCGCGTGCTGGCGGAGAACTACCTCCAGCATGCCGAGCACTACTTTCGCCTGATGCGCGCCATGCAGCCGTTGCGCCCGCTGTCTGAGATCATTGGCCGCGACCAATTCGTGTCCGGCTACGATATCGATTTCGAGGACGAGAGCGGCGGAAGCGACAACGGTGAGGGTGAAGCGGAAGCCGAGTCCAACGAAGGGTCCGAAAACGGCGCCGATCGCCAACCGCGCTTCGACAACCGGCGCGACGACTACCGCCCCAACGAATCGCGCGTTCGCGACGATCAGCCTCGTAACGACCGCCCCCAGAACGACCGTGCTCAGAATGATCGCGTTCAGGGTGATCGAAGCCAGGGCGATAGGTTCGCGAACGACCGGAATGTCGCCGAGCGCGTTCATACCGATCGGTCGAATGAGGAGCGGCCGGCGCGTCAGGCCCGGGAAGACCGTCCACGCTTCAACCGCGAGGACCGTCCCGCGCGCGTCGACCGCCAGGATAAGCCTGATCGTGATCCGCTCGGTGTTATCGAGCCCGAATCCACGCCGCTGACGGCGGTCGCCACCCAGCCCAGCGAAGGCCCGATGTTGCGGGCGGACGACGGCGAGATCAGCCACGCCCCCGCCTTCCTGCAGGTGCGCGCGGCCGAGCCGCGCGCCGAGGGCGCCGAGGAGCCGCGCCGTCCCCGCAGACGTCGGGCGCCGGCTACATTCAGCGCCGCTCCGGAAGTCCCCGTCGGCGAAGATCCGGAACGTTCCTGACACATGACAGGTTTTTTAGGCGTGGCATGGGGCGATTGCCGTGCCCATTCGTTATGGGGGAAGCGGCGCGTCTAGAGTCATAAGGCCTAGGATGGCCTTGTGTGTCTTTCAGGTAACACTACATGCGTGGCAGTCGCTTAATCCGAGGACGCCATGAACATTGAACTTTATTCCGACCGCGCCAAACAGGCTATCCAGTCTGCCCAGTCGCTCGCGATGGCTCGCCGCCATCAGCAACTGGCCCCCGAGCACCTCCTGAAGGTATTGCTTGAAGAGAAGGACGGCCTCGCCCGCGCCTTGATCGAGGCTGCCGGCGGAAGGCCAGACGCGGCCGATCAGGCTGTCGAGGCGCTGTTGGCCAAAGCCCCAAAGGTCGAGGGCGGCGACGGTCAGCTATTTATGAAGCCTGACACCGCCCGTGTCTTCGCGGCCGCCGAAGCCGACGCCAAGGCGGCGTCCGACGCTTTCGTGACCACCGAACGCCTGTTGATCGGCATCGCCAAGGAGGGCGGCGAGGCGGCCAAGGCGCTAGGCGGCGCGGGCGCCAAGGTTTCGCGGCTCGAAGACGCCGCCAAGACCCTCCGCAAAGGCCGCACCGCCGATAGCGCCACGGCCGAGGAAGGCTATGACGCGCTCAAGCGCTACGCCCGCGACCTGACCGAACAGGCCCGGGACGGCAAGCTCGATCCGGTGATCGGACGGGATGAAGAGATTCGCCGAACCATCCAGGTGCTGGCTCGGCGCACCAAGAACAACCCGGTGCTGATCGGTGAACCCGGCGTGGGCAAGACCGCCATCGTCGAAGGGCTCGCCCAGCGCATCGTCAACGGCGACGTGCCTGAGAGTCTGAAGGAGAAGAAGCTCTTCGCCCTGGACATGGGCTCACTGATCGCCGGCGCGAAATACCGCGGCGAATTCGAGGAACGTTTGAAAGCCGTTCTGGGTGAAGTCACGGCCGCGGAGGGATCTATCATCCTGTTCATCGACGAGATGCACACTCTTGTCGGCGCGGGCAAATCCGATGGGGCGATGGACGCCTCCAACCTGCTGAAGCCCGCCCTGGCGCGCGGCGAACTGCACTGTGTCGGCGCCACGACCTTGGATGAATACCGCAAACACGTCGAAAAGGACGCCGCCCTGGCGCGGCGGTTCCAACCGGTCTTCGTTGGCGAGCCGACGGTCGAGGACACCATCTCGATCCTCCGGGGTTTGAAGGAGAAATACGAAACCCACCATGGCGTCCGCATTTCCGACGCCGCCATCGTCGCCGCCGCGACCTTGTCGAACCGCTACATCGCCGATCGTTTCCTGCCGGACAAAGCCATCGACCTGGTGGACGAGGCCGCCAGCCGGGTTCGCATGGCGGTGGATTCAAAGCCCGAGGAACTGGACGAGATCGATCGCCGGACCATCCAGTTGAAGATCGAGCGCGAGGCCCTGACCCGGGAGACCGACACGGCTTCCAAACAGCGGTTGGAGAAGCTTGAGGAGGAACTGGCGGATCTTGAAGTTCGCTCGTCGGACATGACCACGCGCTGGCGCGCGGAGAAGGAGAAGGTCGGCCACGCCGCGCAGGCTCGCGAAGCTCTGGAACGCCTGCGTGCCGAACTGACCGCCGCGCAGCGCCGGGGAGATCTCCAGCGCGCTTCGGAGATCGCCTACGGTGAAATCCCCGGGCTGGAGAAGCGACTGGCGGATGACGCCGCCGCCGCCGATCAGGACGCCTTGACCCCTGAAGTGGTGGACGCCGAGCAGATCGCCGGCGTTGTCTCGCGCTGGACCGGTGTGCCGGTGGAAAAGATGCTTGAGGGCGAGCGCGACAAGCTGCTGAGGATGGAGGATTCTCTTCGTGGTCGCGTGGTCGGGCAGGAAGAGGCCCTGGAGGCGGTTTCGGACGCTGTCCGTCGGTCCAGGGCGGGCCTGCAGGACCCGGGCAAGCCGATCGGCTCGTTTCTGTTCCTTGGCCCCACGGGCGTCGGCAAGACCGAGCTGACCAAGGCCCTTGCGGAATTCCTGTTCGATGACGAGGCGGCCATCACCCGCCTGGACATGAGCGAATATATGGAAAAGCATTCCGTTAGCCGCATGATCGGCGCGCCTCCGGGCTATGTGGGTTACGACGAAGGCGGGGCATTGACCGAGGCGGTTCGCCGTCGTCCCTATCAGGTGGTGCTGTTCGATGAGGTCGAGAAGGCCCACCCGGACGTCTTCAACATTCTCCTGCAGGTGCTGGATGACGGCCGTCTGACCGATGGTCAGGGGCGCACGGTGGATTTCCGCAACACCATGATCATCATGAC
>JANYFU010000312.1 GCA_025359665.1 Caulobacteraceae bacterium | reverse complement strand
CTTCGAGGAAGACGGCTGGCTGCTGAAGAATATCGCGGCGATCCGCGGCATTCCCGGCTGGATCGTCCAGGGTCGCTTCGACGTCGTTACGCCGCTCGAGAGCGCCTGGACGTTGAAACACGCCTGGCCGGAGGCCCACTTCGACATCATCTGGGACGCCGGCCACGCCTCGACCGAACCGGGCATCGTCGACGCCCTGGTCCGCGCGACCGATCAGGCGCTGGCGTAGCTGGAGCCTGGCGGCCGATCGCTTCGCCAGGCTGGAGCCCCCATCCCCGGCTTCGCCGGGACTTCCCCCAGAGGGAGAAGAGAGACGCCCTTCTCCTCCCCCTTTGGGGGAGGGGGACCGCGAAGCGGTGGTGGGGGCTCCAGCTTGGCCGCACGGTCCAGCCCCCCTACCCCCGCGTCACCTCGGAATACCTATGCACGCGCACCGACAGCACCAGCGCGAACCCCGCCATCATGGTGATCATCACCGTGCCGCCGAACGACAGCAGCGGCATCGGCACACCGACCACGGGCGCGAGACCCATGACCATCGCGCCGTTGATCAGCACGCACAGCGCGAAGGTGATCGTCACCCCCGACGCCGCCAGTCGCCCGAAGTGGCTGTAGGCGATGGCGGCGGTTCGCAGGGTGACGAAGATCACCGCGCCGTACAACAACAGCACCGTGGCGCAGCCCAGGAACCCCAACTCCTCGGCCATCGAGGAGAAGATGAAGTCGGTGGATTTCTCCGGCAGGAAGTTCAGCTGGCTTTGGGTGCCCAGCCCGAGGCCCTTGCCGAGCAGGCCGCCGGAGCCCAGCGCGATCTCCGACTGGATGATGTGATAGCCGGCCCCGGATCGATCGGCCTCGGGATTGAGGAAGGTGAACAGCCGCGCGTTCTGGTAGGGCTTGAGCAGGAACTTGGCCGCCAGCGGCACCGCCACGGCGACGAACGCCAGCGCGCCGCCCACCACCCGCAGGCTCAGCCCCGCCAGCACCATCATCAGGCCGCCAGTGGCGGCGATCAGCACGGCGGTGCCCAGGTCGGGCTGATGGGCCACCAGCGCGGCCGGGGCGCCGATCAAGGCTGCCGGAATCAGCAGCCACCACGACCACCTGGCGCGGTCGGCCGGCAGGGCGTGATAGAACCGCGCCAGGGCCAGGACCAGGCCGACCTTGATGATCTCGGAAGGCTGAATGCGGATGGGGCCGATATCCAGCCAGCGCTGGGCGCCCATGGTCGAATGCCCGACCACCGCCACCGCCAGCAGCATCAGCAGCGCCACGCCATAGATCGGGTAGGCCAGGGCGAACCACACCCGCAGATCCACCGTCGCCAGCACGATCATCGCCGCGAAACACACGCCGTAGAGAATCAGGTGCCGGGCGGCCCACGGCGACCACGACGCCCCGGCGATCGAATACAGCATCACCGCGCCGATTCCGGTGATGGCGGTCAGCAGCAGGCACAGCGTCCAGTCGATCTGACCCAGCTTGACGATCAGGCGATCACGTTCGCCAGGGCGGCTGATGGCGCTGACGGTCATGCCGGCGCCGGCTGTTCGATGCGGGCGCGGATCTCGGGGTCCTTGAGCAGGGCTACCCGCATGATCTGGGCCGCCTTTGGGGCCGAGGCCTCGGCGCCGAACCCGCCGTGCTCGACCAGCACGCTCAGCGCGTAGCGCGGCGCGTCGGCCGGGGCGTAGGCAATGAACCAGGCGTGGTCGCGTAGCGCCCAGGCGCCGTGCGCGCCGTGAGCGCCCTGGGTGGGTCCGGTGTAGTTGTGCGACTGGGCGGTGCCGGTCTTACCGGCCATCTTGATCGGCCCCAGGTTGAGTTGCGCATACTGGGCGGCCGTCCCGAACTCCACCACGGCTCCCATGGCGGACCGGATGAAATCGATGTGCTCCCGCGCGAATGGCAAGGCCGGGGCCTCCACGCCCGACGGTTGCGTTACGTCGCCGATGGCGTGGACCAGCCGAGGCTTGAGGGCGGTGACGCCGTTGGCCAGGCGAGAGGCCATCACGCAAAGCTGTAACGCATTGACGCTCAGATAGCCCTGGCCAATGCCCATGCTGGGGGACTCCCCGGGGTGCCAGATGGGGTCCTTTGGGAAGGCTCGGCGCTTGTAGTCGGTATCCGGCACCAGCCCAGGCTTCTGGCCCGGGATACCGATGTCGTGGATCTCGCCCAGGCCAAACTTCCGCGCCGTGGCGGCGATGGCGTCGGGTCCAAGCATAAGAGCAACCTGAAAGAAGTAGATGTCACACGAGTGCGCGATCGCCCCCTTCAGGTCGAGCGCCCCGTGCGCCTTGTCGCAGTGCCATGGACGCCCGCCCCAGTTCCACACCCGGTTACAGACATACACCCGTCCGGGATCGAACCCTCGCTCCAGCGCGGTCAGGGCGACCATGGTCTTGAAGGTCGAGCCCGGCGGATAGTTGGCGGTCAGCGCCTTGTTGAACAGCGGTTTGCGATCGTATTCGGCCAGGGCGCGATATTCCGGCCCGGTCAGGCCCTTGACGAACTGATTGGCGTCGAAGCTCGGCGCCGACAGCATGCACAGCACATCGCCGCTTCGGCAGTCCATCATCACCGCCGCGCCGCTGTCCTCACCGAACACCTCCAGCGCACGATTCTGGATATCGGCGTCCAGGGTCAGGCGGATCGGCGCGCCGGGCGTGGGCGGGATGTCGCCGCGGGGGTCCTGGCTGACCACCCTGCCCTTCACGTCGACCTCGACCTTCTTGGCCCCAGCCTTGCCTCGCAAGTCCAGGTCGAAGGCCTTCTCGACGCCCTGCTTGCCGATCCGGAAACCCGGATTGAGCAGGATCGGATCGGCGTTCGGGCCGGTCTTGCTGACGTCCTTGCCGCTGACCTTGGCCACATAGCCGACCACGTGAGCGAAGGCGCCGGAAAACGGATAGACCCGCACTTCGCCCATGTCGGCCGTGACGCCCGGCAATTCGGGGGCCCGGACGTTGACCCGGGAAAACTCCTCCCAGGTCATATCCTCGACGATGGCCACCGGCGCCTTGCGCGGGGCGTCCTCGATCTCGTCCCTGAGACGGCTCAGATGCGCCGCGTCCAGCGGCACCAGTTCGGCCAGCCGGGCCAGGATGGCGTCGACATCGGTGGTCTCGTCCTTGGCCAGAAGCAGCCGAAAGTCAGGCCGATTGGAGGCCAGCACGATGCCGTTGCGGTCGAGGATCAGACCCCGAGGGGGCGGCGACAGCACGAACTGGAACTGGTTATGCTCGGACAGCAACTGA
>JANYFU010000356.1 GCA_025359665.1 Caulobacteraceae bacterium | reverse complement strand
GGGGCGAAGCCGGCATGGGCAAGAGCCACCTGCTGCGGGACGTCCTCGCCCAAAGCCAGGCCGCGACCCGCGCCTTCATCGCCGGTGGGCCGGCGCGAATGCTCGACCCGATGGGCGCCTGGTTCGAACTGATCGGCCTCGGCGCGCAAATGCAGCGTCCCGATGGTGATGACCTGGCCTGGGGGGAACAGGCCTTCGCTCGCGCCGGTCTCGATATCGCCCTGCTGCCTCTTTGCGCGCGGGCTCTACGCGGTGTCGAGCTCGCCAGCGAATTGAACCAGGGGCTGAGCGGCGGCGAGCGGGCGGCACGCACGCGGGAGGGCGTTCTCGCCCTGATCGGCGCCTTGGCCCAGGATGGACCCGTCGTGTTCGCCATCGACGATCTGCACGAGCTGGACGAGCCGTCGATAGCCTTGACCCTATCGCTCCTGGACCGAGGCCTGCGGGTGAGAATTCTCGCCACCAGGCGGCCATCCCGGGACGATGGGCGACTGGCGGACCTGCAACAGCATCTCTCGACCCTTGAAATTCCAATACCTCCGCTTTCAGCCACGGAAATTGTCGCCCTCGTCGGCACCCTGGGAGACCATGACCTTGATCCCGCCGAAATCATGGCGATCTCGGGAGGCAATCCGTCCGGCGCGGTTCAGGCGGCCTTCGCGCTGCTCGAGGAAGGCAAGGCAGATGGCGAACGCACACTCGCAGCGATCCTCGACCGTCGATTGGATCGGCTGGCGATCGACGAGCGAGAGGTTCTGCGCGCCCTCTCCATCGCCGATCGGTCATGGCGGGCCGCCGACCTCGATCGCATCGCGCCGCCGGAAGGCCGCGCGCGCGGCATTGAAGAGACTCTGGCGCGGCTGACACGTGCGAAGCTCATCGAACGGTCGCCCACCGAAGCCGAGGCCTTCAGGACATCGCACCGCCTGTTGGCCGATCTGGTGAGGCGGCGAACACCGGCTGGGGTAAAACGACAACTGGCTGGACGCGCGGCCCGGCGACTGACCCAAATCGGTCCCGGGGGCTTGGGCGCGCCGGCCGTGGAGGTCGCGCGGCTCTGGGGTGAAGCGGGATCACGCGGCCGCGCGGCGATACTCTATGAACGCGCCGCGCGATCGGCGGCGCTGGAAGGCGCCGATTCGGTCTGCGCCAGGCTGCTGGCGCTGGCGCTGGCGCTCTTCGAAGAGGACCTATCGGAGAATCGGCCCCGGCGCGTGATCCGCTGGTTGGCGGAGCTGTCCAGGGCGCAATGGTCGATGGGCCTGGTCGATGTCGCCAATCTGACGGCGCGCGACGCCGTTTCCAGGGCTCGGCTGGAAGTGCTTCCTACCGGCCTGAGGGATAGCGCCGTCGCCGCGTCGGCCATGCGGGCGGAAACCGGTCAATTTCTTGGCGACGTTCGGGAGATCGTGATCGGAAGTCTGGAGGCGGGACGCCTTGGCGCCGCGAGCTCGGAGCGGATCGCCGCCCAGGGCCGAGGACTCAGCGCCTTGGGCTATGTTCTCGGCTTGGCCCGGATGACTGGCACGGCCAACCGTATTCTGCATCGGGGCGAAGGCATGGCCTCCGGCGTCGATCCGCGACCAGCGGCTTTCGCCCTGACCGCCCGGGCGATTCTCCACTTTATCTTTTGCCGCTGGGCCGCGGGAGAGGAAGCGCTGGACAGGGCCAGGACCATCTGCGCCGCGTGGCCGCAGCATCACCTGATGGATGTGATCGAAACGACTTGCGGGATCGGCGCCCATCTTCAGGCTGACGGCGAGCGGGCGCTGGCTCACTTCGATGCCCTGGCTTCGCGGGCGCTGAAGCGTGGATCGCTGCTCCACGTTGGCTGGGCCGACTACGCCAGCGCCCAGACCCTGCTGGCGTTGGACCGGGCGCACGAAGGCTGGGCGCGGCTATCGTCGGCCGAGGATCGCCTGCGGGGCCTCACCGACCGGCAATCCAACCACATCTGCCTGGGACTGCGAGCCCGCCTTGCCTGGCGTCTTGGCGAGATCGACGAGGCGCTTTCGACGGCGATCCAGTGCGGAGACACCAGCCGCGCCCTGCCACCCACCAACTACAGTTCAACCGAGGCGTTCTCGGCGCCGGCCCTGGTTGGCGGCCTGGTCCTGGCGACCGGCGGCACGATCGCGCAGCGTCAAATCGCGCGACGTCTCGTGCGTCGACACCTCGGCGATCTTGAGCGATACGCCCTGGTGTTTCCCATCGCCCGCCCTCGCCTGGCCATTGTGAAGGCCGTGATCGGCGCCTCGAATGGACGCGCGCGAACCCTGGCGCGACTTGAAGCGGCGGCCGGTCGCGCCGATAGAGTGGGTCTTGGCTTCGAGGCCTCCCTGGCCCGCCAGATCCACGCCGATATAGCCGATCGCCTGTGAATCCCGACCGGAGCTTTGCCATGCCGCCGTCCACGCTTCCGATCTTCATCCGCATGCCGGGCGATGTCGTTGGCTCGCCCCCCTATCGGGCCAAGGGTTGCCTGATGCAGGGCCTGTTCCTCAGAGGTGACCGCAACGCCCAACAGAGTTTCTGCGATACGGTTCTCAACCGCCCCGCGAGAGGCGAGCTGATTTTCCACGCCCTGACCGATCATGTGCTGATGACATCGATCTACGCCGACACCATGAGCTCGACCGACCCGATCGACGCCAGCAAGGGCGTGATGCGGGAATGGGACGTGGGGTTTTGGACCGCCGTCCGTGGTGGCAGGATCAAACAGGAGGCTGACTGGCAAGTCTATTGGCTGCCCAGTTTCCTGTTCGTGGATTCACCATCGGCCATGGCCAGCGGAAGGGAAATCTACGGTTACCCAAAGACGGCCTCGGGTTTCGAAAACCGACGGGCCGGAGACCACGCCGACCCCACGGTCACTCTGAACGTCCAGCATTTTCCTGTCTTCGGACCGAGCCAGCGGCCCATCGTGGAGCCCCTCGTCACTATCGCCCATGGGGGTCCGGGCGTGGTCGCGCCGGACATGTTTTCCATGATCCGGACGGCCTGGGATCTGATCGGCGGAATTGTCGGCGGGGCGCCTATCCAGCACGATGGTTTCCACCTGCCCCCATGGCCCAGCCTGTCGATGCCGCAGATTCTGCTTCAGCAGGTTCGCGATCCGGTTTCGATCGGACGGGCTTCGGTCCAATCCATTGTCAGCGTCGCGCCCAAGACGTTGAGGGTTACCGGGGCCGGGCTGTTGCATGCGCCGACGGTTGTGGACATCACCCCTTCGGCGAGCCACCCGATCGCGGAGACCCTGGGCCTGTCGGCGTCGCAAGAGGCCGAACTGGGGTTTTGGCTCACCCAGGACTTCGAGGTCGGCGCGGCGGAACGATTGGCGTGACGCTTTTGCCACGGCGCGGGACCCGCTTTCGTTGACACCCCCCGCGCACGGTCTAGAACGTGTGCCAGGGATATAGAGGGGCAATGTAGTTCGATGGCTTTAGCCTCACCAGGCGCTCGGGAGCGCCCGCTGTCTCCGCACCTGCTTATTTGGCGATGGCATGTGACCATGGCCATGTCGATTTTTACGCGCGTGACCGGAGGAGCGCTCTACGCCGGTATTTTTCTCCTGGCCGGCTGGGCGCTGGCGCTGGTTTCAGGAAAAGAAACCTATGACCTGTATATGGGGCTTTTAGGATCATTCCTCGGCAAACTGGTACTGTTTGGCTTCACGGTCGCGGTGTTTCTCCACTTGGCCGGCGGCCTGCGTCATCTGATATGGGATTTGGGCAAGGGCTACGCCAAGGGCGAAGCCAGCGCGAGCGCCTGGGCCGCGATGGCGTTCGCGGTTGTCGCCTCCGTCGCTGTCTGGGTGATCGCGGCCATGACGGGGGCGCTCTAGATGTCGACCAATTCGAAATCCTCGGCCTATCGCACCGCCCTAGGCCGCGCCCGGGGCCTAGGCTCGGCCAAGAGCGGCGTCGGCCGTTTCATTGGCGAGCGCGTCACCTCGGTGGCGCTGATATTCCTGGTGATCTGGGGCGTGTGGTCGGCGCTCACCCTGGCGCGTGGAGGCTATGACGGCGCGGTCCAGTGGATCGGTTCGCCGGTCAACGCGGTCCTGCTGCTGCTGCTGGCGATCGTCGGTTTCTATCACATGCAAGTGGGTATGACCGTGATCGTCGAGGACTACATCGGCAAGCCGACCACCAAGGCCCTGCTGCTGATGGCCAACGCCTTCGCCTGCTGGGGCGGCATGGCGCTGACGATTGTCTGTGTTTTGAAAGTGGCCTTGATCGGCGGGGGAAGTTGAGCATGGCGTCCTATGAGGTGATCGACCACCGGTTCGACGTCGTGGTGGTCGGAGCCGGCGGCTCCGGGCTACGCGCGGCTCTGGGGTGCGCCGCGGCTGGACTGAAGACCGCCTGCATCACCAAGGTGTTCCCGACCCGCTCTCACACCGTAGCCGCCCAGGGCGGCATTTCGGCCAGCCTTGGCAACATGGGCCAGGACGACTGGCGGTGGCACATGTACGACACCGTCAAGGGTTCGGACTGGCTGGGCGACCAGGACGCCATCGAATACCTGGTCCGCAACGCGCCAGCGGCGGTCTATGAGCTCGAACACTGGGGCGTGCCGTTCTCGCGCACGCCCGAAGGCAAGATTTACCAGCGCGCCTTCGGCGGCATGACCAAGAACTACGGCGAGGCGCCGATCCAACGCACCTGCGCCGCGGCCGACCGCACCGGCCACGCGATGCTGCACACCATGTATGGCCAGGCGCTGAGCAAGAGCGTCGAATTCTTCATCGAATATTTCGGCCTCGATCTGATCATGGACGAGGGTGTCTGCCGGGGGGTCACCGCCTGGAAGCTTGATGACGGCACCATGCATCGCTTTTCCGCCCAAACGGTGGTGCTGGCGACGGGCGGCTATGGCCGCGCCTATTTCTCCTGCACCTCGGCCCACACGTGCACGGGCGATGGCGGCGGCATGGCCCTGCGCGCCGGCCTGCCGCTTCAGGATATGGAGTTCGTGCAGTTCCACCCCACCGGCATCTATGGCGCCGGCTGCCTGATCACCGAGGGCGCCCGGGGCGAGGGCGGCTACCTGACCAATTCCGAGGGCGAGCGGTTCATGGAGCGCTACGCCCCCACGGTGAAGGATCTGGCGCCGCGCGACATGGTCAGCCGGGCCATGACTATCGAAATCCGTGAAGGCCGCGGCGTGGGTCCGAAGAAGGACCACATCTATCTGCACCTGGACCACCTCGATCCGAAAATCCTGCACGAGCGCCTGCCTGGCATTTCGGAAACCGCCAAGGTGTTCGCCGGCGTCGACGTGACCAAGGCGCCGATCCCGGTGTTGCCGACCGTCCACTACAACATGGGTGGCATCCCCACGAACCTGCACGGCGAAGCGGTGACGGTGAATGGGGAAAATCCCGACGCGATCATTCCCGGCCTGATGGCGGTCGGCGAGGCGGCCTGTGTTTCGGTGCACGGCGCCAACCGCCTGGGTTCCAACTCCCTGATCGACCTTGTGGTGTTCGGCCGCGCCGTGGGCCTGCATTGCGCAGAAACGCTCAAGCCTGGGGCAACCCAGCGTGAACTCAAGGCCGAATGGACCGATCCCCATTTCGCCCGTTTCGACCGCTTGCGCCACGCGTCGGGCTCGACGTCCGTGGCCGATCTGCGCCTGGAGATGCAGATGGCCTCCCAGGAGGACGCCGCGGTCTATCGGACCGGCGAGACGCTTGAGTCAGGCGCCCGCCGTCTCGACGCGGTGCACGCCAAGCGCGGCGACGTGCGCGTCACCGACCGCGGCCTGATCTGGAACACCGATCTTGTGGAGGCCCTCGAGTTCGAGAACCTGATTGGCCAAGCCGTCGTCACCGTGGCCGGGGCGGTCAACCGCACCGAAAGCCGCGGCGCCCACGCCCGCGAGGACTTCTCCGCGCGGGATGATGCAAACTGGATGAAGCACACCCTGACCTGGTTCGACGACACGACGGGCAAGGTCACCATCGATTATCGGCCGGTGCACAGTTACACCATGACCAACGACATCGCCTACATCCCGCCCAAAGCGCGGGTCTACTAGCCGCCACGCGCCACCGCCCATCCAAGCCCGTTTCAAGGACGAACTCATGGTCGAGCTGCTGCTCCCAAAGAACTCGAAGGTCGGCAAGGGCCGCCATCACCCGGCGCCCGCCGGCGCGACCAACGTCAAGCGGTTCAAGGTCTATCGCTGGGACCCGGAAGGCGACGGCAACCCCGTCTGGGACACCTATGACCTCGATACGACCACGTTCGGCCCGATGGTGCTGGACGCCCTGATCCACATCAAGAACAGCGTCGATTCCACTCTGGCCTTCCGGCGTTCCTGCCGCGAAGGCGTGTGTGGATCCTGCTCGATGAACATCGGCGGCCGCAACACCCTGGCCTGCACCCACGGCTGGGAAGAGGTTCCAGGCAAGGAAATTCAGATCTCGCCATTGCCCCATATGGCGGTGATCAAGGATTTGGTGGCGGACATGACCCTGTTCTACGCCCAATACGCCTCGATCGAACCCTGGCTGCACACCAGCACCCCAGAGCCCCAAGGCGAGTGGCGACAGTCGGAAGACGACCGCGCCAAGCTCGACGGCCTCTATGAGTGTATCCTGTGCGCCTGCTGCACCACCTCCTGCCCTAGCTATTGGTGGAACGGCGAGAAATACCTCGGTCCCGCCACCCTGCTTCAGGCCCGTCGATGGCTGGTCGACAGCCGGGATGAGGCCACCGGCGATCGGCTGGACGCCCTGGAGGACCCCTTCAAGCTCTATCGCTGCCACACGATCATGAACTGCGCCCAGGTCTGCCCCAAGGGCCTCAACCCGGCCAAGGCGATCGGCGAGATCAAGGAAATGCTGGTGGAGCGGGTAGTTTAGGCCAAATCCACCCCATGACTGAAACAAGCCCCGGTGTGGTGATTGTTGGCGCCGGACACGCCGGTGGCACGGTCGCCGCGCTCCTGAGACAATACGGTTTCGAGGCGCCGATCACTCTGATCGGCGAGGAACCGATCCCACCCTACCAGCGTCCGCCCTTGTCAAAAGCGTGGCTGAAGGGCGAAGCCGACGCCGATAGCCTGGCGCTGAAACCTTCGGAGTTCTACGCCGAGGTCGGCATCGAGTTGATCCTTGGCGTGAAGGTGGGCGCCATTCATCCGGCTGAGCATATCGTCGACCTGTCGAACGGGCGCACGCTGTCCTACGCCACCCTGATCATCGCCACCGGCGCTCGCGCCCGGGCGCTGTCGATCCCGGGGGCCGATCTGCGCGGCGTGCTCAGCCTGCGCTCGGCCGCCGACGCCGAGGCCCTCAAGGCGGCGCTGGGTCCAGGCAAGCGCCTGGCGGTGATCGGTGGTGGCTACATCGGACTTGAGGCGGCGGCCTCGGCGCGCGCGCTGGGAGCGGAGGCGGTGGTCATCGAGCGGGAGCCGCGCATCCTCGCCCGGGTGGCCTGCGAGGTTCTGTCCAAGTTCTTCACCGACTATCACCGCGCTCGAGGGGTGGGTTTCGAATTGAACGCCATGGTGGAGGCGTTGGACGGCGATGGCGGCCATGTATCGGGCGTCAGACTCGCCGACGGCCGGGTCATCCCATGCGATGTCGCCCTGGTCGGCGTGGGTGCGCCGCCCAATAACGAGATCGCCGCGGCCGCAGGCCTGGAGTGTAGCGGCGGCATCGTCGTCGACACCCACGCCCGCGCCAGCGATCACGACATCTTCGCCATCGGCGATGTCAGCCATCGCCCCCTGCCCCACTATCACCGCAGCTTCCGCCTGGAGAGCGTCGCCAACGCCCTTGAACAGGCCAGGCAGGCGGCGGCGGCGATTACCGGACGTCCACCGCCACCCCATGAAGTGACATGGAACTGGTCAGACCAATACGACATCAAATATCAGTTCGCCGGCGTGCCCTTCGATGTCGACGATGTCCTTGTGCGGGGTGACCCGGCCAGCGGGAAGTTCGCGGTGTTTCACCTGACCGGCGACGTCATCCAGGCGGTGGAGGCGATCAACGCTCCCGCCGAATTCATGGCCGGACGGCAACTGATCGGCCAAAGACGGCCGATCTCGCGCACAAGGCTTGCGGACACGACCGTTTCCATGAAAGAGGTCGCGGCCTAAATTTTATGCGCGCGGGGAGTCCATGCCGAAGATCACCTACATCGAACACAATGGCTCCGAGCACGTCATCGACGTGAAGAGCGGCCTCTCGGTGATGGAAGGCGCGGTCAAGAACAACATACCGGGCATTGACGCAGACTGCGGCGGCGCGTGCGCCTGCGCCACCTGTCACGTCTATGTGGATGCGGCTTGGGCCGATAAGACCGGCGCCAAGTCGGCGATGGAAGAATCAATGCTGGACTTCGCCGAGAACGTCGAGCCGACGTCGCGCCTGTCCTGCCAGATCAAGGTGACCGACCAACTGGACGGCCTTGTCGTGCGGATGCCCGAGAGCCAGCACTAATTGGTCTACGGAGCCGCCGGCGTGGCGGCTCTGTCAGGGCCGCCCGATGGCGTAGAACCTCTCGGCCCTCTGATCCCTCAAAGCGTCGGGCGACAGGGGCAGGAGCAAAGCCAACTCCTCCTCTAAAACCGCCCCGACCCGATCAATGGCGCCTTTGGGATCGGCATGGGCTCCGCCAATCGGCTCTCCGATGATCCGATCAACGACCCTCAGGCCGATCAGATCCTGGGCCGTGATTTTCAGGGCCTTAGCGGCCCCCTCGGCCAGGCCTCGATCACGCTGCAGGATCGAGGCGCAGCCCTCGGGCGAGATCACCGCATAGATGGCATGCTCAAGGATCAGCACCCGGTTGGCGGCGGCGATGCCGATGGCGCCGCCGCTCATGCCCTCGCCGGTAATCACCGCAATCATCGGCACGCCCAGAGTGATACACCGCTCCGTGGCCCGGGCGATCGCCTCGGCCACGCCGCGCTCTTCGCCGCCGATACCGGGATAAGCTCCGCCCGTGTCGACAAAGGACAGCACCGGCAGGTTGAACTGCTCGGCGAGGTCCATCAATCGCACGGCCTTACGGTAGCCCTCGGGGCGAGCGGCGCCGAAGTTATGCTTGATACGAGTGGTGGTGTCGTGGCCCTTTTCCTGACCTATCACCATGACGGCCTGACCTCGAAATCTACCGAGACCGCCCATGATGGCCTGATCATCCGCGAACTTTCGGTCGCCGCGAAGTTCGACGAATTCGTCGATCAGGCCACCGATGTAGTCGACGAAGTGGGGCCGTTGCGGGTGGCGGGCGATCTGGGTCTTCTGCCAGGCGTCGAGATGGGAATAAGCTTCCAGCCGCACCCGCTCCACGCGCGCGCGCAAGGCCGCGATCTCCGCGTCGAGGGCCCCCGGCCCGGTTGTCTCGGAAAGCTTCGAGAGCTCGTCGATCTTGGCTTCGAGTTGCGCGATCGGTCGCTCGAATTCCAGATAGTGCGTGGCCATGGCGTCGTGTCGGGTCCCACCCGGAAAAAGGCGCGCAAACTAGGCGCGAAGGTCTCGGGGAGCAAGTTCGCGACAAACAGCGGATCGTGTGCCGCTGGCGGTCGCAAGCGCATATCGTTAGTACAAGCCGTATGAGCACCGATTTCCCTATCACCATCTATCACAATCCGGCCTGCGGGACCTCGCGCAATACGCTGGAGACGATCAGGGCGGCAGGCTACCAACCCACCGTGGTGGAATATCTGAAGGCAGGTTGGACCCGCCCTCAACTTGAACGCCTGTTTGGGGCGATGTCCGTCACACCCCGGCAAGCGATGCGCGAGAAGGGCTCGCCGGCGGCCGAGCTAGGGCTTTTCGATGCCTCGGCCAGCGACGATCAGATACTGGACGCGATGGTCACCCATCCGATCCTGGTCAACCGCCCGATCGTCGTGACCCCTCTGGGCGCCAAGCTGACCAGACCCGCCGAATTGGTCCTCGCTCTGCTCAAACCATAGTCAGCCGGATTCGGCGAGGAAGACGTTCAGTCCCGCCGCCGCGACAGCGGGTGCTTGGTCTCCACCACCTCTCGCAAACGATCCTGAGTCACGTGGGTGTAGATCTGGGTGGTGGCGATGTCGGCATGACCGAGCAGGGCCTGGACCACGCGAAGGTCCGCGCCGCCCTCGAGCAGATGGGTGGCGAAGGCGTGCCGCAGGACGTGCGGGCTGACCTTGGCCGGGTCCAGGCCGGCGTCCAGGGCCGATTCGTCCAGCAGTTGAGCGAACCGCCGGGTGGTCAGGCGGCCCGCCCGCCCTCGGGACGGAAAAAGCCACGGGCTGGCTTTGACTCCTTTCGGAAAGAACGACAGCCGAACCGGCAGATAGGCCCTGACGGCCGCGCGGGCGGTTTCGCTCAGCGGCGCGAGGCGTTCCTTGCCCCCCTTTCCCTTGACGATCAGATAGTCGGGTTCCTGAGTGAAGGGCGCCAGGGGCAGCGCTACCAGCTCCGATATCCTCAACCCCGAGGCGTAGAGGAGTTCGACCATCGCGCTCAACCGAAGGCCGGTCGCGCCATCCTTCGCCGCGGAGGCTTCGATCAAGTTTTTCATCTCCTCCCGGGTAAGAATCTTCGGCAGGGGACGTCCCGGGCGAGGCGCTTCCACGCGGGATGTGGGATCATCGCGCCGCCACCCCTCGCCAAGCACGAACCGATAGAACTGACGCGCGGCCGACCGTCGGCGCGCGGCGGTGGATGACGACAGTCCACGGACGGACAGATCCTGAAAATAGGCCTCCAGCTGTTCCGCGACCGCGCCCGGCAGATCGGTCATGCGCCTGGCCAGGAAACCCCGAAGATCCGCCAGGTCCCGGGCGTAGGCGGTCAGCGTATTGGCGGCGGCGGCGCGCTCGGCCGCCATCATTTCCAGGAATGCCTCCACCCAGTCAGCGCCGCTCATCGGCCGTTCCTCTTGATTGCGCCCGCCGCTCCGGCAAACTGGCGAGGGGGCAAACTTGGCGCCGCGCCGCCCCGTCGTGTAAAGCCGCAACTGGTCATGACCGTGTTGATCACCCCGCCCCGAAAGACAATCGCTCTGGTCGGCCTCATGGGGGTAGGCAAGAGCAGTATCGGACGACGTCTGGCCACTGCCCTGGGCTTGCCATTTCGCGACGCGGACACAGAGATCGAAGCTGCGGCCGGGCGCACCATTGCCGACATCTTCACGCTGTTTGGCGAGGCCGCGTTTCGCGATGGGGAGCGGCGGGTGATCGGACGGTTGCTCGATGAACCGCCACACGTCCTGGCCACTGGTGGCGGCGCCTTCGTCCAGGATGAAACCAGAAATCTGATAAAGCAGAAGGCCATTTCGGTCTGGCTCAAAGCCGACCTGCAAATCTTGGCCCGGCGGGTCGCCCGCCGAGACCATCGGCCGTTGCTGATTGGAAAGGATCCGATGACCGTTTTGAAGGCCCATGTCCGCGACCGTTACCCCGCTTTCGAACAGGCCGACGTCGTGGTGGAAACCGGCGAAGCGGCACATCAGGTTGCGGTCGACTCAATCATTTCTGCTCTGGCGACCCATATGGCGAAGCCGACGTGATCCAGACCGTCAACGTCGCTCTGGAAGGCCGGCCGTATGATGTGGTGATCGGCCAAGGCCTGATCGACCAGGCCGCCCGCTATTTGAAACCCCTGCTGAAACGCCCCTTGACCGCCGTGGTCATGGACGACACCGTCGCCGGACTGCACGGCGACCGGCTGCTGCGCGCTCTGGCCGTCGGTGGCGTAGACGCCCATCCCATCTTGGTTGCTCCCGGCGAGGCGACCAAGAGCTTCGACGGTCTCGCCGACCTGACCGACCGGTTGCTGGCGCTGGAACTCGACCGCGCCGACCGCATCATCGCTTTCGGCGGCGGAGTCGTGGGCGACCTGGCGGGGTTTGCAGCCGCGATCTTCAAGCGCGGCATCGATTTCATCCAGATCCCCACCACTCTGTTGGCTCAAGTCGACTCTTCCGTGGGAGGCAAGACCGCGATCGATACGCCGAGGGGCAAGAACCTGGTTGGCGCGTTCCATCAACCCCGTCTGGTTCTGGCTGATCTTGGAGTTCTCGACACGCTGCCCGACCGCGAAATGATCTGCGGCTTCGCGGAGGTGCTGAAATATGGCCTGCTCGGCGACGCGGCCTTCTTCGACGGGCTTGAGGCTAAAACCCGATCTGTGCTCGACCGCGATGACGACGCCCTGGCGTGGGCCGTGCGTCGATGCGTGGAAATGAAGGCCGAGATCGTCGGGGCCGACGAGCGCGAGAGCGGCCGGCGGGCTCTGCTGAACCTCGGTCACACCTTCGGACATGCCGTAGAGTCGGCCAACGGCTTTGGCGACGCGCTGAAACATGGAGAGGCGGTCGGACTGGGCTGCGCCCTGGCGTTTCGTTTTTCGGTCGGCCTGGGGCTGTGCTCGGGCCAGGACGCCCTGCGCGCCGAACGCGCCATAGGGGGGGCCGGGCTTCCTACCGCTTTGCGCCAGATCGCTGGTCACCCCTTCCGGGTCGATGACCTGATGGCCAGCATGGCCCAGGACAAGAAGGCGCTGGGCGGCGCTCTGACCTTCGTGCTTGTCCGGGGGATCGGCGAAGCGTTTATCGCCAAGGACGTCGATCCGGGGCCTCTGCGCGCCTTTCTGATCGATGAGGGAGCTCTGCCATGACCGCCGCGATCTGGGCCGTGGCCTTGATCATCCTTGGACTGCTGGCCGTGTCGGCGGTGTTTTCCGCAGCCGAGACAGCGCTTACCCGCGCGAGTCGCGGCCGCATGCACCAGATGGATCGCGACGGCGACGCCGACGCCAAACGCGTGAACCTGCTGCTGTCCGATCAGGAGCGGATGATCGGCGCGGTGCTGATCGGCTACAACGTGATCAATATCCTCAGCTCGGCCCTGGCGACGAGTGTGATCACCCAAGCCATTCCAGGCGCCTACGGGGTCGCAGTGGCTACCGGCATCATGACTGTCCTGGTCGTGGTTTTTGTAGAGGTGCTGCCCAAGACCCTAGCCATCGTTCGCGCCGACGATGTGGCCCGCGCCCTGTCGGCGCCGATGCTGGCGGTGGTCTGGGTTCTTGGACCGGTCATTACGGCGATCCAGTGGATCGTTCGCCATACCCTGCGGCCGTTCGGCGTCAATCTGGACATGGAAGCGGATGTCCTCGCCGCGCACGAGGAGATCCGAGGGGCGGTCAACTACCATCACTCCGAAGGGGCGGTCGAAAGCCGGGATCGGCGCATGCTGGGCGGGGTGTTGGATCTGTCGGACATGGACGTTTCGGAGATCATGGTGCACCGCAAGTCGATCTCGACGATCGACGCGGCGCTGCCTCCGCGAGAGCTGATCGCCAGGGCGCTGGAATCCGAACACACCCGCCTGCCCCTCTACCGTGGAGAGGCTGAGAACATCATCGGCATTCTGCACGCCAAGGATCTGGCGCGTGCCCTGGCCGCGGCCGAGGGCGTCACGGACGCCATCAACATCGCCGCCATCACCCGCGAGCCGTGGTTCATCCCCGATACGACCAACCTGAAGGATCAGCTCAACGCTTTCCTCAAGGCCCGCAGCCACTTCGCCCTGGTCGTCGACGAATACGGCGCTCTGCAAGGCTTGGTGACCCTCGAAGATATCCTTGAAGAGATCGTGGGCGAGATCAACGACGAGCACGACAAGGCCGTGCAGGGCGTTCGCCGCCAGGCCGACGGGTCGGTGCATGTGGATGGCGACGTCACCGTGCGCGATCTGAACCGCGCGATGGACTGGGACCTGCCGGACGATCACGCTGTGACCGTCGCGGGTCTGGTGATACATGAAGCCCGCGCCATTCCCGAACCCGGACAGAAATTCCTGTTCCACCACCATCGATTCCAGATTCTGCGACGCCAGCGCAATCAGATTACGGCCTTGCGCGTCAGTCCGCCTCTGGCGGGGGAAGAGGAGACCTGAGCGATGAACGCCGACATGAGTTTCCCGGGCGCTCGAATACTGGTCGTCGAGGACGACATGATGATCGCCATGTTGGTGGAGGACATGCTCGCGGACCTCGGCTGCCAGGTCGTCGGTCCAGCCAGCAATCTGACCAACGCGATGGCGCTCGCGCGGGAAGACGGCCCCTTCAGCGCCGCGATCCTGGACGTCAATCTGGGCGTGGAATCGGTATTTCCCGCGGCCGACCTGCTTCGCGCCCAAGGCGTGCCGCTGATCTTCTGCACCGGCTACGGCGACGGGGGGCTGCGCGAAGCCGACAAGGCCTGCACCGTGCTCAGAAAACCCTATCGCGCCAGTGAATTAGGCGAAGCACTCACCGCGGCTTTGACGTCGGCTTGATGGTCAGTCTTGGGCCGGCGTCGTCAGGGTGAGGGAGAGCGCGTGAACAGGTCCCGCCAATTCTTCAGCCAGCAATCGATGGACCAGCCTTTGACGGTCGATCGACCGAAGTCCGATGAAGGCCGCCGACTCCACGGCGACATTGAAATGACTCTCGCCTCCGGACCGCGCGCCGGAGTGGCCAGCATGCCGGTCGGAATCGTCTTCGATGACCAGATGCGTGGGGGAGAGCCCCTCGGCCAGCTTGCCGCGGATTAAGTCTGCTATCTTCGCCATGCGGAACGCCCGATTATCGCCTGTCAATTCTTGAACTGTCGCCCAAGGTCCTCATACTCTCAATCATGTCGTCAGCCTTCAAATATCGTCCGCGGTTCGTGGACATCCGGGTTCGGCCCCCCAAGCCCGGGGCGGGCGCCCGCGAGGACGATGTATTCACGCTCAAGCCTGGCGAGCGAACCTGCGACCATCAGGGCTGCCTGACCCCGGCGGCCACGCGGGCGCCGAAGTCCCGAGACCTGCCTTTCGATCACTATTGGTTCTGTCAGGCCCACGCGGCCGAATACAACCGGAGTTGGAATTTCTTCGCCGGCATGAGCGAGGGCGAGATCAAAGCCCGGGTGGAGGACGATCAGGCCACGGGAGGCCGGCCAACCTGGTCGCTAAAGTCCGGCGGCCGTAACCGCGAAGCGGCCGGAACGCGTGGCGTGTTCCGCGATCCGCGCGGCGTCTTCGGTCCGGGCCAGACCGCCGAGGAGGCCGCCCGCGCGGCCTGGGACCGCAGGCTCGGCAAGCTGGAGCGCGCGGCGCTGGCCGATCTGGATCTGGAGGTCGGCGTCGATGGTCCCGCGATCCGTGTGCGCTATCTGGAACTGGTCAAGCGCTGTCATCCCGACGCCAATGGCGGCGACCGCTCGGCGGAGACCAAGCTCCAGCGGGTGATCAAGGCCTACAAGACGCTGCAAAAGGCGAAACTGGTTTAGCGCCGCTCAGGATCGTGACGCCGGCGGGGTCCAGCCGCCGCCCAGGGCTCTGAACGACGCCACCGCCGCCAAGGCGGCTCCGGCTCTGGTCTGGGCCAGCTGGTCGGTCGCGGCCAGCAAGTCGCGATCCGCCTCGCGAACCTCGACCAGACTGATGACGCCACCTTCATAGGCCTGTTCGGCCTGGCGGCGCGCGACGGTCAGCTGAGCGATCTGCCGATCCAAAGCGACCGCCCGCCCCTGTTGCTGCACGAGATCAGTCACCGAGTCTTCCACCTCTTCGGTCGCGCGCAAGGCCACGGCGCGCCAAGCCGCCAGAGCCTCGGCGTCGGCGGCCCTCGCGCCGGCCACCTCGGCGTCGACCCGGCCGAAGTCGAACAGCCGCCACTTGAGAGCGCCGCTTCCGACGGCCTGGATCGCGTCCGGCGTGAACAGGCGGCTGGCGTCCAGGCTCTCCATGCCCAGCAGTCCGGACACCGTGACCTTAGGGTAGTATTCAGCCATCGCCTGCCCGATCCGGGCGTTGGTCGCCACCAGCCGCTGTTCGGCCGCCAGGATATCCGGTCGTCGACGCAAAAGGTCGGCCGGGCCGTCGCCGAGCGCGAGACCTGGCGGCGACGGAATGGGCGCTACCTTGGTCAGTTGCTCTCGCCAGGTTCCCGGACGGGCGCCCATCAGCACATCCAGCCGATTGAGCTGGATTTCCAGGCCCGTTTTCAGCGGAGGGATGGAGGCGCGAACGCCTTCCAGCGCCGCCTGGGTCTGGCGAAGTTCCCGCTCGGGCGCGACCCCCTGGCCGGCCTGTTTGCGCAACAGCTCCACCAGGTCGCCCTGGGTGGCTTCCTGCCGCGCCACCACCCCAAGGCGAGCCTGGAACGCGCGAACTTGGATGTAGGCGTCGGCCGTGTCGGCGACCACCGCCAACCTAACTGCTTCCGCGCGCGCGGCCTCCACCCCCGCGTCGGCACGCGCCGCGGCGCGTCCCCGGCGCAGCCCGCCGAACAGGTCGGGGTCCCACGAGGCTCCGACTCCGAAATCTGCGATCGTATTGTCGCGCTTGAACCCGGGTAGATGCCGGCCGATCGTTCCGATCGGGCTTTCCAGCGACTGGCGAACGGATTGGCCCTGCGCGTCGAACGCTCCCTCCGGAAAGAGGGCCGCGCCCGCCGCTTTGGCTTGGGCGCGGGACATCAACACCCGCGCACGCGCCTGGGCGATATCGAGATTTTCGGCCTGCGCGCGCTCAATGACCGTGACCAGCATCGGATCGTCGAAACCACGCCACCAAGTGTCGAGAGAAGGCGCCCCGGCGGTGATCGGGGGTGCGACGGACCGGTAGGGTCCCGCCAGGGCGATATCAGGGCGATGGTAGGCGGGGCCGACCGCACAGCCCCCCGCCAGAACACACAATGAAAGCAGAGCGGCGCGCGGGGCGTGGTGGGACAGGGTCATGGACGGCCTCGAGAACGGCGGCGAATGGGTCAGTGGGTCGCCGCCGGCCCCACGGGGGTCGAGGGCAGCGGTCGGCAAAATGGGGCCATGGCGATGGCGGCGATAAACATCCAGGCCATCAGGCGGAAGACATCGTTGAAAGCCGAGGTCAGGGCGGCCCGGCCCACGAGCTGGCCGAACTCCGACCGGGCGAGGCGACCGGCCTGGTCAAGATCGCCGGACATCGGAGCGATCCGCGCCGTCATCGCGGCGATGAAGTCGGGCGCCCGGCGTCCGGCCTCTCCCAAGGCCTGGCCCATGCGCGAGGCCTCGATCCGGGTGTTGTCCTGCAGCCAGGTGTTGACCGTGGCGATGCCGATGGCGCCGCCAAGGTTGCGCATCAGGTTGAACAAGCCGGACGCGTAGCGCAGCTCGGCCGCGCCAAAACCGTTCAACGCCAGACCGACGCTGGGCACGATGCACAACATGATCGCGAAGCCGCGCAAAA
Source organism: Caulobacteraceae bacterium (assembly GCA_025359665.1). GTDB lineage: Bacteria > Pseudomonadota > Alphaproteobacteria > Caulobacterales > Caulobacteraceae > Acaudatibacter. The sequence continues at coordinate 28,503 of JANYFU010000356.1, read as the reverse complement.
CCTGAGGCGCCAGCAGCGTCATGAAACCCCACTCCGGGGTCAGGAATGACGCCAGCCATAGGCTGGTGGCGAACAGACTGAGGCCGATGACAATGATGATGCGCTGATCGATCGTCTGAGAGGCGCGCGCCGCGATCACGGTCGAGACAACCTGGGCGATGCCGGTGACGAACACGGTGGTGCCGATCTGCAGGCTGTCGTAGCCCCGCACCCTGCCCAGGAACACTGGGATCAGATAGGTGGAGGAATAGAGGCCAAAGCCGATCACCAGGTTGAAGGTGCAGGCAAACGCGAAGGTCGGCCGGCGGAACGGGGTCAGTTTGACGATAGGCCCCTTGGATTTGAACGATCGCTCCAGAAACAGCACGAACGCGACCAGGGAAACCCAGGCGACACCCTGGATCAGCGGGTCGCCAAACCACTCGCGCTTGGGTCCCTCCTCCAGCACATATTCAAGGCAACCCAGGAACACCGCCAGCGAGCCCAGGTGGGCATAGTCGATCTTGCCGAGCATCTTGAGATTGGGCCGGTCGACCCGGATCACCAGGATCGCCAGGATGGTCACGATCAGGCCCGGGACGATGTTGATGTAGAAGATCGACCGCCAGCCGATGGCGTCGGTCAGCCATCCGCCGACGGTGGGACCCAGGGTCGGCGCCAGAACAGAGACCATCCCCAGGATGGCCGGGATCATTGCCCGTTGTCGCCCGGAGAACAGAGCGTAGCCGGTGGCGAACACCGTCGGCACCATGGCCCCGCCGACAAAACCCTGGATCACCCGGAACGCTGTCATCGAGCCGATGTCCCAGGCCATGCCGCAAAGGGCGCTGGCCAAGGTAAATAGCCCCGCCGACAGTGCGAACAGCCAACGGGTGGAAAGCGCCTGAGCCAGAAACGCGGCGAAGGGGATCATCACCAGTTCGGCCATCAGATAGCCGGTCTGCACCCAGCTGATCTCGTCGGGGCCTGCCGACAGCCCCGCCTGGACGTTGTTGAGCGAGGCGGCGACGATCTGGATGTCGATCAAAGCCATGAACTGGCCAAACGCCATGATCCCGAAAATCAGGAACTTGGTGCGGTTGGGCAAAGTCGACGGATCGATGGGCGCACTGGAGGCGGTCGATTCACTCATGCTGGCCCTTGCCTCGGTCGATGTTTATATTATAGTCATCATATCAAGGAGCCCGCAAGGCCATGCGCTACGAAGCCAGCCATAAGGAAGAAACCCGCAAGCGAGTGGTGAAAGCCGCCGCCCGGGCCATTCGCACACACGGACCGTTCAAGGTCGGCGTGGCCGGAGTGATGGCCGAAGCCGGCCTCACCCATGGCGGCTTCTACGCGCATTTCTCTTCGAAGGACGATCTGGTGGCGGCGGGAATCGGCCGCATGTTCGACGACGGCCGATCACGGCTGGAGCGCGAAACCGCCGCGCGGCCTCCCGCCGAGGCCCTGGCCGCATATATCGATTTCTATCTCTCCGCCGAGCACCGCGACGCTCGGGCCGTCGGATGTCCGTTGCCTTTTCTCGCCGCCGACGCACCCCGCTTGCCAGGCGCCGCCCGCGAGCGCTTCGCCCAAGGCGTGGCGGATCTTACCGCCCGGCTGTCTGACCGCCTCGTGGCGCTCGGCCGGTCCGACCCGGAAACCGACGCGATGTCGCTGCTCTCGGAGATGGTCGGCGCCTTGTCGCTGGCCAGGGCCGACCCCGACGCCTTGCGGTCGGATGCGATCTTGAACACCTCGCGCGCCGCCCTGAAGGCGCGTTTCGACCTGGAGAGTCCGACGTGAGTGTAGCCGAAATCACCCTCGCGGCCCCGTCGGGTCTGGAACAATTGCGCCGCGCCTTCGAGGGGCCGTCCAAGCCCGGAATAGGCCAGACCATGGGCTTTCGGGTCGTCGAAATAGAACAGGGCCGGGTGGTCTTCGCCAGCACGCCAGGCCGCGAAGTCTACAATCCCATCGGCACGGTGCACGGCGGATATGCGGCCACATTGCTGGACTCGGCCTGCGGTTGCGCGGTCCATTCCCGCCTCGCCGCCGGCCAGGGCTATACAACCCTGGAGCTAAAGGTCGCCTACCACAGAGTCATGACCAGTGAGACGGGCGAGGTGTTCGCCGAGGGCAGGGTCGTGACCCTCGGGCGACGTGCGGCCTTTGCCGAAGCGACACTGAAGGACGCCAACGGACGGCTTTACGCATCGGCCACCTCCAGCCTGCTGGTCATGGATCGATGAACGCCGCCGTCCTGCGCCCCGCGCCAGAGGTATCGGCGCTACCGTTGCCGAAAATGCGATCGCGGTTTCTTCGCCGACCCGTTCTGGCGGTGGGCGGGGCGATCATCGTCGCGGGCGCGGGTCTGATCTTTATCCTGGTCCCCAAGGACTCGGTTTCCACCGACGCCGCCTATGTCCAGGCCGACAGCGCGGTTGTGGCCCCGAAACTACGGGGTCTGATCGCCACCGTGCTGGTTCGCCACGATCAGGCTGTTCGGCGGGGCGACCCGCTGATCCAGATCGATCCGGAGGAATTCGACGCCAAGGTGGCCTCGGCGCGGGCCGACCTGATGAACGCCGACGCTTCGGTCGCCGCGGCCAGGGCCGCCCTGGTTTCATTGGCGGCGGAAGAGCGCCTGGCCGCTTCGAACGTGCGCGCCGTCCAGGCCATGATCGCCGCGGCCGACGCCCAGAGCGCCACCGCCGGCGCCGATCGCCAGCGCTATGACAATCTGGAAGGTTCCGGGGCCGTGGCTCGCCGCGACGCCGATCGCTTTCGCGCGGCGGAAATCTCCGCGCGTTCCGCCGCCGAGCGCAGCCGGGCCGATCTGGACGTGGCCCGTAACCAGGGGGAGGTGACCACGGCAAAGCGGGCGGCGCTGGAAGCTGGCCTTTCCCAGGCCGAGGCCGCCGTCGCCCGCGCCAAGGCCACCTTGGATCTGGCCTTGCAGGACCAGAGCCACACCCTGATTCGCGCACCGATCGACGGGGTGGTCGGCGACCGGCAGGCCGAACCCGGCGACTACGTACAGCCGGGCACCCGGCTGATGACCATCGTGCCGATGACGGCGCTCTACGTGGTGGCCAATTTCAAGGAAACCCAGGTTTCGCGCATGAATGTCGGCGAGGCGGCGACCGTGCGGGTGGACGCCCTGCCGGGTATCGCCCTGAAAGGCGAGGTGGAATCCCTGGCTCCAGGTTCGGGATCCCAATTCTCGTTGCTGCCGTTCGAGCCGGGCACGGGTAATTTCACCAAGATCGTCCAGCGCGTGCCCGTTCGCATCCGGCTGGAACCCGGCCAGAAGGGACTGGACCGGTTGCGGCCCGGACTGTCGACGACGGTGGCGGTCTCCTTCGCTGGCCGTTAGTCTCGGCGATACACAGCTTTCCCCTACGACGCCGTTTGCGTCGGCCGAAAGGTCGCGTTAGTGAAATCGCGACATGACAAGCTCACCAGAACCCGCCGACGATCACCTGCAAGCGATGGTCCCCGACCTCAAGGTCTCCGTGCGCGAGACCTTCGGGGTGAATTCCGACATGATGGTGCCGGCCTTCTCGGTTCGAGACAGCCATGTGCCGGATTTCGACGAAGCCTATAAGTTCGATCCCCAGACCACCCTGGCGATCTGCGCCGGGTTCGCCTTCGATCGCCGGGTAATGATCCAGGGCTATCACGGCACCGGCAAGTCGACCCACATCGAACAGGTGGCGGCGCGTCTGAATTGGCCCCTGATCCGGGTCAACCTCGACAGCCATGTCAGCCGCATCGATCTGGTGGGCAAGGACGCCATCGTCCTGAAGGACGGCAAGCAGATCACCGAATTTCGGGAGGGCATGCTGCCCTGGTGCCTGCAGCGCCCGATGGCGCTGGTGTTCGACGAATACGACGCCGGCCGGCCTGACGTGATGTTCGTGATCCAGCGTGTCCTGGAAGCTCAGGGCAAGCTGACCCTGCTGGACCAGAACCGGGTGATCCGGCCCAACCCCTATTTCCGGTTGTTTTCGACCACCAACACCATAGGTCTTGGCGACACCACCGGCCTCTACCATGGCACTCAGCAGATCAATCAGGGTCAGATGGACCGCTGGTCGATCGTCGCCACCCTGAACTATCTGGCCCACGACGTTGAGGGCGAGATCGTCCTGGCCAAGGCCCCCAACTACGCCAAGACCGCCGAGGGCCGCCGCCAGATCGCGGCCATGGTCCGCGTGGCCGACATGACCCGCAACGCCTTCATGAACGGCGACATCTCCACCGTCATGAGCCCACGCACGGTGATCACGTGGGCGCAGAATGCCGAGATTTTCGCTGGAGACCTGGGCCTGGCGTTCCGCATGACGTTCCTCAACAAGTGCGACGAACTGGAACGACCGACCGTGGCGGAGTTCTTCCAGCGCGCGTTCGGAACCGACCTTCCCGAGAGCGCCGCGCGGGTGAAGGTGGCCTGAGGCTGCTTGTCTCCCATCCCGATGGTCCTATGATTGTCGAAAATCAAAGGATGGGGATGGGAATGAAGCTCTTTTTTCGTGCCGGCGCCTTGCTTGCCGCTGGGATGGTTCTTGCGGCCGGCCGAGGAGCCTGGGCGCAGACCCCGCCTACTGGAGACGCCGCACCGACGCAGGCCGACTATTCCAGCCCGGCCAATTGGGTGTGCTGGCCGGGCGCTACCCCCAATGCCTGCGACATCGATCTGACCAGCACCGTGGTGAAGGCCGACGGTTCGATGACCGTCGAAGCCTTCAAGGCCGATCCCAAGGCTCCGATCGACTGTTTCTATGTCTATCCCACGGTTTCGACCGATCCCGGCGTCCTGGCCAACCTGGCCGTCGAGAGGGCCGAGCAGCAGGTGGTGAAACACCAGTTCGCGCGATTCGCCGCCAGCTGTCGGCTCTACGCGCCTGTCTACCGCCAGTTCACCCTGACCGCGCTGGTGGCGCGAATGTCGGGCAAGCCCATGCCCGCGGCTGGGCCGGCCAGCCTCGTCACACCCTATAATGATGTAAAGGACGCCTGGAACTACTACCTCGCCCATGCCAACGGCGGCCGGGGTGTTGTCCTGATCGGTCACTCCCAGGGATCGGGCGTACTGACCCAGCTGATCGCCCGGGAGCTCGATGGCAAACCCGTCCAGGCCAGGATCATTTCCGCGATCCTGATGGGAACCAATCTGGTCGTGCCGGCGGGCAAGGACGTGGGTGGCGACTTCAAGACCATTCCTCTTTGTCACTCCGCCAGCCAACTGGGCTGCGCGATCGCCTTCGCCTCGTTCCGGGAAACCAGCCCGCCCCTGGCCAATTCCCTGTTCGGCCGGCCACGCACGCCGGCGCCCGGCATGGCCTCGGCCTGCGTCAATCCGGCCAATCTGAGCGGCGGCGAGGGTGCGCTGCATAGCTACCTGGCCTCCGGCGCCGACAGCATCGCGCCCGGCGCCCAGACGCCGAAGCCCTGGGTGGCCGGCAAGACGGTATCGACCCCTTTCGTCAGCGTCCCGGGCCTGCTTACCGCCCGCTGCGCCTCAACCCCCGAGTTCAACTATCTTTCGGTTCACATCAACAAGGACCCCGCCGGTCCGCGCAACCAGGAGCTGATCGGCGATGTGGTCATCGGCGGCGAGGTTCAGGCCAACTGGGGCCTCCACCTGATCGACGCCAACATGACCATTGGCAACCTGGTGGACATCGTCCGCCAGGAAGGCGCGGCCTGGACGGCGAAGTCGAACTAACTACGAACGCGCCGGTGAAGATTTTCCTCATCGGCAAGACCGGCAGCATCAATCACTGGCTGGAAGACGCCGTCGTCGCCTTTCGCGGTGACGGACACCAGGTCAGGGTGGGCTTCGTCCGGCACGCCTGGCTGAACGCTGGCCTGGAGTCGGCGCTGGTCGAGCCGCTGGCGTCCACAATGGCGAGGGCCGCGGCCCGGTTCGCTCCTGACCTGATCCTGGCGGTCGGCGGTTTTCATGTCCCGACGCCGTTTCTCGAACGCCTCGCCGCAATGTCTAGCCGCCCGCCTCTGGTGGGCTGGGTGGGCGATCTGTTCGACGGATCGGCGCGGCGAGCGGCGGGACTCTACGATCAGGTCGCCTATACCGACAGCGCGCTGATGGCGCGGCATGGCGAACTGGGGTTCCCTTCCAGAGCGATGTTCCTGCCGCATGCGGTCACCCCGGGACCTTCTCCGCTGTCGGCGAAACGAGCGCGCCGAATGGTGTTCGTGGCCAACGCCACGCCCGGTCGCCGGACGATTGTCGGATCGATCACCCCTCCTATTTCGGTTTTTGGTCCGGGATGGACGGTCGAGGCTATCACTGGCCATGACGTTCACCCGGGACGCGTCGCCCACCAACGCGTGGCCGGGCTCTATGCGGGCTATCTGGCTTCGCTCAATATCCGTAATGAGTTCAACGTTCTCAATGGGCTGAACCAGCGGAACTTCGATCCCTACATCTCGGCCACGCCGGTGGTGACCGACGATCAAGGCGACCTGGTTCGCTGCTTCGAACCCGGCAAGGAGGTCCTGGTCTATGGCGACGCCGATGAACTCAACAGCCTTTACAATCTTCTGTTGCGCGATCCCGCCGAGGCGGCGCGGATCGGCGAGGCCGGCCGCCGCCGCGTGATGGCCGAACACAGCTTCGCCCATAGGTTGGCGACATTGAAAGCCGCCCTTTAGGTTCGCCGCGCGCCGCCGAGGAAATCGCCCGCCGTGAAACTCTCTGGCGCCGCGATCTCGACGATGGGGTCCGGGCGGTTGTCATATTCCAGCTTCAGGGCCCGAGCCATGACGGCGTGCATGTCATAGAGGCAGGTGATGTAGGTGAATTCAAAGATCTGCTCGTCGTCCCAGAACGTGCGCAGCTTGTCGAACACCGCGTCAGGCGTCCGGCCGCCAGCGCCGGCCAAGCAGTCGGCATAGGCCAGGACCGTTCGTTCCTGGTCGTTGAAGAGATCCGAAACGGCCCAGTGCGGCACGGCCGAGATCTTGTCATCGGACACCCCCAGACCGCGCAGCGACTTGCAGTGCTGGGAAAAAACGAACTGGCTGCCCTTCACCCACCCGGCCCGGGTCTGGCCGAGCTCGCGTAGGACCGGGTCGATCTTGCGGTCGGGGTGGCGATAGACCGCGAAGCCATCGACAGCGTGCTGGAGAATGTCGGGCGCCAGAGCGAACACGGTCCACCAGTCGCCGGGTGTGCCCGTGGCGGTGCCCGGCTCGGCGACGGGGTCCCGGTCTCCGAACAGGGCCTTGTACATTCGCAGAACGATCGGGGCCTTGGCCTCGGACTTGGGGACCTGGCGAAGAACGGGCATGGGCGGTTTCCTGACGGCTTATTTTCCATGATCCGTAGCAGGGCGTTGTTGGGGCGAGAAGCCGCCATCAATCAAATGGCCGCACGCCAATCAGCAACAGGTGACCGTAGAGGGCGAAAACGACGAACAGCCCCACCCCGAGGATCACCGCGCCCAAGGTGTTCAAGATAGCCGAGGGCGCTCCAACGACGACGCCCGGCCGCATTCTCAGGGAGATGAAATCGAGAACCGCCCACGCCAGAAAACCCCCGAACAACGCCAGGGCGGGAAGCGAGGATTTCACGACCAGATGTCCCAGCGCCCAGGCGCCGACACCCAGCACCATCGGATCGCGGACGGCGGTCTTGATGTGGTTGCGCGGCCAGTAGGCGGCGGTCAGCAGTATGAAGCCGACCAGCACCAGCGCGCCGGTGATGTGTTCGGCGCCGGCGGGCCTGGGCCAAAGCGCCGGCGCGCCGCGCGCATCCGCATAGCCTTTGATCACCAGCACGAAACCGAGGCCGGCCAAAGCCGAATAGAGTCCCTTCCAGGGGCCGGCGCCGCGCTTGGCGATGAAGGCCTCTCGCCATTTCGATCCGAAAATCTGGATCGAATGGGCCCCGAGAAACAGGATCAGTCCGATGACAAGCAGGATCACGGTCAATTGCCCCTCGTTGAGACCGGACGGTGCGACGACCGATGGTCATTGTCCAGTCATAGGCTCAATCGCCGATCAGGTCCTCGATCCGGATGGGCAGGTGGCGGACCCGTTTGCCCACCGCGTGGAACACCGCGTTGGCGATAGCCGCCTGGACGCCCGCCGTGCCCAGCATGCCGATGCCCTTCACCCCCCCAGGCAACAACGGGTCGTGCTCCTCGACCATGGCGATGTCGAACCGTGGTATGTCGGCGTGGGTGGGGATCAGATAGTCGGCGAAACCGTCGCCCAGGATGCGGCCGGAGGCGCGGTCTGTGACCGTGCGTTCGTGCAGGGCCATGCCGATGCCGCCGATCAGGCCGCCGACATATTGGCTGTTCGCCAGCAACGGGTTGAGAATGCGACCCGCGGCGAAGGCCCCGCAAACGCGCCGCACGCGGGTTTCGCCCAGGTCGGGATCGACGCCGACCTCGACGAACACCGCGCCAAACCCCATGCCCGTAAAGGCCTGCCCCTCCCGGTCCGGCCCGTCGGACGAGCCCTCAGCCTCCAGACCCTCCGGCTCCCGGCGAGCCAGCAGATCGGCCAGAGGTTCGGCGACATTGCTGGTCCGGGCGCGGATCATGCCATTCTCGAAATCGAGATCCTCGGGTTTGTAGCCCGCCAGCGGTGACTCCGGGTCGGCGACGGCCATGGCGGCCAGCCGCCCGCGCAACGCGGTGGTGGCCATGGCCACGGCGGGCGACAAGCTGGCCGTCACCTGGGAGCCGCCGGAGAACGGCCCTTCCGGCAGCAGGGTGTCGCCCAACTCCACGGTCACCCGGGACATCGGAACGCCGAGGGCCTCGGCCGCCATCTGGCCCATCACCGTGTAGGTGCCCGAGCCCATGTCCTGGGTTCCACACTGGACCAGCAGCGAGGCGTCAGCCTCCAGCCGGACGCGCGCGCGGCATGGCTGACGGTGGGCGGGGTAGCAGGTGGTGGCCATGCCCCAGCCGATCCGCCAGCATCCGTCGATGGCGGTTCCGGGCGCCGGCCGGCGCGACCAGCCGAACCGTTCGGCGCCGACGCGATAGCATTCAAGCAGGTTGTTGCTGGACCACGGGCGGCCGGCGTCCTGATCATGGTCGGCGTAATTGCGCGCGCGCAGATCCACCGGATCGAGGCCGAGGCGCATCGCCGCTTCGTCGAGGGCGGACTCCAGGGCGAAGGTTCCCGGCGCGACACCCGGCGCCCGCATCGGGATCGGCTGCGGCTCGTTGGTGCGCACGAGCCGATGGCTGGTGGTCACATTGGGGCAGGCATAGAGCCAGCGCGATACGCCCGCCGTGGTGTCGGAGTATTCGGCGTTGGCCGAAGTCTGGGCCAGCACATGGTGCTCGATGGCGGTCAGCCGGCCATCGACGCCAAAGCCCAGCGCCATGTCCTGCACCGTCTCCTGGCGGCGTCCCGCCAGGGTGAACAGCTGGGCGCGGGTCAACTCAAGGCGCACTGGGCGGCCAGTCCGCCTTGAGGCCAGCATGGCCAGCATCATCCAGGGCCACCAAAGCTGGCCCTTGCAGCCGAAGCCGCCGCCCAGGAAACGGGCGATCACCCTGGCATCCTCGAGCGGCATGCGGAACGCGTGCGCGATCGCGGCCCGCGTGCCGAACACCGCCTGGGTGTTGGTGTGAACCGTGACCAACGCGCCATCCCATGAGCAGACGACCGCGTGCGGTTCCATCGGGTGGTGGTTGTTGACCGCGGTCTCGTATCGCTCGCGCACGACCAGATAGGCGTCCGCCAGGGCCGTTTCGGAGTCGCCCCGGCGGCTCGCGGCCGGGATCCGCCCGGCCATTGCCGGGGCGTAGGCCTGGTCAAGAACCTGATCCAGCGCACTGACAGCGGGCTGCTGCTCATAGGTCACGCGCACCGCGTGGGCTGCTGCCCGGGCCGCGATCAGGCTTTCGGCCACCACCAGGGCGACCGGCTGTCCCGGAAAGTAGATCACCGGCTCGCGGATCAGAGCCGTCACCGACGAGGCGCGAAGCGGTTCCGCCTCCGGATAAGACACCAGATCGGCGAAGCCTGGCGTGAGACGGGCCTGGGCGGCGTCGATCGACAAGACCTGGCCGGAGGCGATGGGCGCTCCCACCAGAACCGCGTGCAACAGGCCCTCGGCCTGGACCTCGGCGGGAAATACAGCCTGGCCGGTCACCTTCAGGGCGGCTTCCCAGCGCGGGGTGGACTGCGGATTCACGCGTCGCCTCCAATGGTTTGAGCGGCGGCGGTTTGTGCGGTGACGGTTTCCAGGGCGCGGATCACGGCACGCCGCAGCAGCTCTATCTTGAAACCGTTGTGAGCCAGGGGCTTGGCGCCCTCGACAGCAAGGGCTCCGGCCGCCGCGAAGGCCGGGGCGTCGGGCCGGCGTCCGATCAGCGCCGCTTCGCCGCGTACCAGTCGCCAAGGCATGGGAGCGACTCCACCGGCCGCGAGCCGGGCGTCGACGATCACGCCGTCTTCCAACTGCAGCGCCGCGGCCACGGACACCACCGCGAACTCGAAGGATGCGCGGTCGCGAACTTTCAGATAGGTCGAGCGGGTGGCGAAACGGTCGCCGCTATCGACACTCACACCGGTGATCAACTCCCCCGACGCCAGGTTCGTCTCTCGTTCAGGCGTATCCCCGGGCAACCGATAGAACCCGGATAGGCCGAGGCGCCTGGGGCCGCCCAGCCCCAAAATCTCGACCCTGGCGTCCAGGGCCATAAGGGCCACGGCCAGATCCGAGACGTGCGTCGCCACGCAGGCGGCGCTGGCCCCAAACAGGGCGGACTGGCGGTTCTGGCCGGCCAGGGCGCCGCAGCCGGAGCCAGCCATGCGCTTGTTGCAGGCCAGATCCTCGGTCCGGAAATAGGGGCAGCGGGTCCGTTGCAGCAGATTGCCGCCGACTGTGGCCATGTTGCGGATTTGGCCGCTGGCGCCGGCCAGGATCGCCTGGGCGATCAGCGGATAATCCCGCGACACCAGCGGGTGCGCGGCCACGTCGCTCAGTCGAGCCAGCGCGCCGATCGACAGCCGGCTGCCGTCGGCGGTCACCGCGGACAGGGGCAGACGCGAGATATCGACGACTCGATCAGGCGTGGCCACGCCCATCTTCCAGAGCTGCATCAGGTCGGTACCGCCCGCCAGGAACGCCGCGCCGGGACGCGCGCCCTGGATCAGAGCGTCGCCGGCGTCGGCGGCCCGGCAATATCCGAAAGCCGGGCCGCTCACAGCCCGGCCAGTTCGGCGATGGCCGCGACGATATTGGGATAGGCCCCACAGCGGCAGAGATTGCCGCTCATGCCTTCGCTGATCGCCGCGAGAGCCCTCGGCTTGTCTTCGAGAAGGGCGATGCCCGAGAGGATCTGGCCGGGGGTGCAATAGCCGCACTGCAGGGCGTCGTGGCGAATGAACGCCGCCTGGAGTGGATGCGGATGCTCGAGCGTTCCTATTCCCTCGATGGTGATGATCGCCTCTCCGTCGTAGGCGGCCGCGAGCGCCAGGCACGACTTGATGCGTCGACCATTGGCCAGCACCGTGCAGGCGCCGCAGGCGCCCATGTCGCAGCCCTTCTTGGTTCCGGTCAGACCAAGCTGGTCCCGCAACAGGTCGAGCAGGGTGTCGCACGGCGCGACATCGACCTCCAAAGGCTGTCCGTTGAGGGTGAGCGAAAGCGCTATGCGCCCGTCGTCCGACATGGCCGATCCTGGGTCTCTGAGTGGGAATACGCTCAGACTATCGCGTCGCCATAATTTTACAAGTGGTAAGTTATTTTCGCGCCAGCCGTCGGCCGAGTTCGTCCAGGAACGCCGCCCAATCGGCCTGGAACCCGGGATCGTCGGGCGAGCGCCCCGTGATCATCTGCGTGATCTGGCCAAAGGCGACCGGATAGATGCCCAGGGCGTAGGCGGCGAGCTGGATCAGGTCGGCGGGCAGGTCGCCCGGTAGATCCCCACGCGCCTGGGCCTCGGCGATCAGCTTCGCCTGCCGTGCGATGGCTTCCCGCCGGGCCGTCTCGGCGGTGATGCGACCCGAATCCTGGTGCTCGGCCGCTTCCCAGGTCAGAAAACGCATCCAGACCGGATCTCTATGGGCCGCCCGTGATCGCTGAACGAACACCGCGCCCGGGCCTTCGTACTCGGTCACCGCCGCGCGATGCTGATTGTACTTGCTCTGGAGTGTCTCCTCGAACAGCACCGCCTTGCTGGCGAAGTAGTGGTAGAGCAACTGCTTGGAGAGCCCGGCGCGCCGGGCGATCGACTCGATGCGCGCACCAGCAAAGCCAAGGGCGGCGAACTCCTCGCGAGCCGCCTCCATGATCTTTTTGCGCGTGCGCGCCGCGTCGCGTAGTTCGCCCATGGCCCTTGATAACAGTCGCCGCGACCGCGCCAAAGCGCCATCGGGTGTTTGCTACTTGCAGCTGAAATCGCCGGTGAGTTTTGCCGTCGATACAGCCTTGCTCATCATGTTCACCAGGACGACATCCGAGAAGGTTGCGCGATAGGTCGATCCGGCCTTGGCGACATTCACGGTCTGGCCGGGCCTGGCGATAAATCCATCGCCGAAACTTGGCCCGGCTACGCCCAGGGTGACTTTTCCTGGCCCGAGAGCATCCTCGTTATCGACGGTCACATAGGCTCCAGCAGCGGGGTTCAGTGTCGAGAACTGAACCGTGGCGCCGCTGGCGTTCCGGGTGTTCATCGCCGCGATCGCCCTGCTTTTTCCGTCGGCGCTGTTGTCCGGGGAACAGCCGGTCATATTGATCGTCACGGCCTTTCCCGCAAAGGACAAGCTATTGCCGGGGGATTGAGCCTGGCTCGCGTACGGCCACAGTGAAATCACCGACGAAGCAAAAGCCAACGATACAAATACAACCCTCACCACGATGTTCTCCCTCAAGGCAGACTGACCATCCGCCTGTGTTTTCATAAAACCGAAACTTGCTACGCCGCCTATCGAAATCCACAGCCTCAAATCGCTCCGCGGTCTATGGCTGCATTGCGTAGATCTTGACCAGTCCGTAGAGGAAGTCCCGGCCGTCGTAGAGCGACTTGACCCGGATGCGCTCGTTGAGGCCATGCACACCATTGCCGTCCGGGTCGCCGAACATGCCGCTGACGCCATAGGTGGGAATGCCGACCGGCGACAGGAACGCGCCGTCCGTGGCGCCGGCGGTCAGCACCGGGATGATTGGAACACCCGGCCAGATCTTCGCGGCCATGGTCTCGATGGGTTTCATGATCTGAGGGGTCAAGGGCGGCGGCGCCTTAGTGACCTCGCTACGGGCGCCCAGGATGGTCACCTTGACCTTCGGGTCGGCGACCAGTTCCTCCAGCTTGCCGCGCACCTGCTCAACCGTGGTCCCGGGGAATATCCGGCAGTTGATATTTGCCCGCGCCCTCTGTGGCAGAGCGTTGGTGGCATGACCGCCGTCCAGCATGGTGGCGACGCAGGTGGTGTGCAGCATGCCGTTGTAGCCGGCGTCGGTCTCGACCACCGCGGCGGCCTTGGCGTCGGCGCCATCCTTGGCCAAAGCGGTCATCGCCGCGCCCATGTCGCCACCGACCAGCGGACCCATCTTCGCCAGAAAGGTCTTGGTGGCGTCAGTGTATTCTAGCGGGAAGTCATACTGGCCGATGCGCACCAGGCCGCCGGCCAGATGATAGATGGCGTTGTCCTTGCTGGGCCGCGAGGAATGGCCGCCCGGATTGGTCACCTCCAGCCGGTAATCCTGGGGAAACTTCTCGCCGGCCTCGATATTGAGGGCAATCGGCTTACCGGTTTCGTCCAGACGCCCGCCCGCGCCTTCGTTCAGGGCGAAAGCGGCGTCGATCAGATCGCGTTCGTGAGTGGCCAGATAGCCGGCTCCGTTGAAGGCGCTGGCCGTCTCCTCCCCGCAGGTCAGGGCCATCTTCACGTCGCGCCTGGGGTGAAAGCCCTCCTGCTTGAAGCGGATCAGGGTATCGACCCAAACCGAAGCCTCGGCCTTGTCGTCGCTGGAGCCCCGGGCATAGAAATAGCCGCCCTCCTCGATCAGTGTGAAGGGATCGCGCGCCCAGTCCTCGCGCTTGGCCTCGACCACGTCGATGTGAGCCAGCAGCAGCATCGGCCTGGCTTTCGGGTCTGTCCCCTTCAGCACCGCCACCAGTCCGCCCTCGGCGGGATGGCCCGACGCGGCGAAGGGGTGCAGATCGGCGTCGGTGAAACCGGCCGCTTTCAGCCGGTCCGCCATCTTCCCGGCCGCCGCGGTGCAACTGCCCGAAGAGAGAGTGGTGTTAGTCTCCACCAACTCCTTGTAAAGCGCGTGGAACGCGGCCTGGTCGGGCCTAGCCGCGGGGCCTTCGGCCACGGCCAGAACCGGCGAGAGCAAGCCGGCCAGTCCAGCCATCCACAGGATCGATCGCATCAAATTCTCCTTCGGGGCCGGCACAGGGCCAGTCATGCCACGTTCATAAGGGTGATGGCGTTTTGCGTCCCGCCTTTTGTTCATCACCGGCAATAACGCCGGCCGAACGGACAATCAGGCGCAATACAACCCGTCTTCCGCTTTCGCTGAAACGATGAAACCCGGTGACCCGGGCGAGGATCCCAAGCCCCGCGAGATGATGCGCCAGCACCAAGCCATGGTCGCCATGACCACACCCGAGCGTCTCGACATGATGGCGCGAAGGATGGACGACCACATCGCTGAGATGCGCGAGCGGTTCCAGCGCCATAGCGTTGCGATCAAAGGGCTCTACGGCGCGGGAAGCCCCAAACTTTCGGTTGGGGGCGGCGGCGCGTCCGGCGGTCACACCAAACGTCAAGCGCGATCAAGACGCGAGGATCCCCAATGACCACACGTCTCTTCGATCTTGCGGGCAAGGTAGCGCTCGTGACCGGCGGCAATGGTGGTATCGGCCTTGGAATGGCCGACGGGCTGGCGAGCGCCGGCGCGACGACAATCATCTGGGGTCGTGATCCGACCAAGAATGCCACCGCCGCGAAGCGCCTGGCGAGGCATGGCGCCCCAGTGGAGGCGCGGCAGGTCGACGTCGCGGACGAACCGGCGATCAACGCCGAGATGGATCGGATCGCCGAGGCCCACGGAAGGATCGACGCGGTCTTCGCCAACGCGGGTCGCGGCGCGGCGCCGACGCCGTTCCTGAACCAAGATCGAGCGCATTGGGACGAGGTGTTCGCCACGAACCTCTGGGGCGTCCGGGCCACGCTACAGGCGGGCGCGCGGCACATGGTGGCCCGCGCCAAGGAAGGCGAGCCCGGCGGCTGCCTGGTTACGGTGGCGAGCCTCGCCGGGATCAACGCCACACCCTATCTGGAAGCCTACGGCGTCTCGAAGGCGGCGGTGCTTTCGCTGTCCAAACACCTCGCCGGCGCGTTGGCCCGATACGGGATTCGCTCAAATGCCATCGTGCCTGGTTGGGTCGAAACCGAAATGACGACGAGGTCTCAGGCAAACCCGGAGATCGAAAAAGCCGTCACGGCCCGCATTCCCATGCGCCGCTGGGGCAAACCTGAAGACTTCGCGGCCATCGCCGTCTATTTGGCGTCGGACGGATCCCGCTATCACACTGCGGACACCTTTGTGATCGACGGCGCCTATGCCGTCACCATGGTCTAGCCGCCAACGCGGCAACGTTGTTTTGCCAGCGGGAGGGCGCAAGTGAGAAGTCCATTCGACCTTGGTGGCCGGGTCGCGATCGTGACCGGCGCTGGCTCGGGCATAGGGCGGGCGACGGCCCGCCTTCTCTAAGAACTCGGCATGCATGTCGTCGCCACGGATATCGACGCGGCGGCGGTGCAGACCACTTGCGCCGGCACTTCCATGGCCCCTTTGCGGCATGACGTGACGATCGAGGCGGACTGGAACGGCGTTTTCGACCATGTCGCCTCACAATATGGTCGGCTGGATGTGCTGGTCAACAATGCGGGCGTGATGATGTCGGCGGCCTTCAACGCCGCGCCTCTCGAGCATTTGCGCCGCCAATATCGGATCAATGTCGAGAGCGTCTTCATGGGCATGCAGGGCGCAATCCCTCTGATGACCCAAACCGTGAAGCAGCATGACGTCTAACCCTTTGTTATCAACGTCTCTTCCATTTACGGCCAGGTCGCCGGGGCCCAATACGCCGCCTACAGCGCCAGCAAGGGCGTGGCGCGCATGTTGTCGAAGGCAACGGCCACTAACCTGGGGGCGGATTGGGATCCGCCGGTCGACGAAGCCGGACACGGCATTCCGCCGGATGTCGTGCTGGCCAATTGGGTGCGGTTGATCCCCATGGGTCGCATCGGAGCGGTCGGTGACATCGCCCCCGTGATCGCCTTCTTGGCCAGTGACGCGGCCGGCTACATCACCGGCGCCGAACTTGTGGTCGACGGAGGCTATACGGCGATCTGAGCCGCGTCGCTCCTCAGGCGACAAGGCCTTGCCGACGGGCTTCCGCCAGGGCGGCGGTTCGCGAGCGCACGTCGAGCTTACCGAAAACATTGTGCAGGTGCCATTTCACGGTGCTCACCTGGACCAACAGATGCTCGGCGAGTTCGGCGTTGGATCGTCCCTGCCCGACAAGCATGAGAATTCGGCGCTCCATCTCCGTGAGACCGACGGTGGCCGGGAGTTCGCGGACGAAATCTTCCGCGGCGTCCGAGATGTCCCAACCCCGCCCAGCGCGGGCGGCCAAGACCCCGAAAACAGTATGCAGGTGGCTTTTCCAAGGATTTTCGATCCTGGCCCGGGCCAGGAGATCATCAAGGATGGGCGCCAGCAGAATGTGCTCGTCCCAGACCGACGCGCCCGACCCGCCCGCGGCCAATTGTTCGATACAATACCACGCCATCCGGGTCGCGCGTTCGGCCTCGTCGAGCCGGGCCAGAGCGCCGGCGTAGATCAGCGATGCCTCACCCCAGGCGCGTAGCCGCCCCTGCTGCAGGGCGGCGCTTACGATGGGCTGCAAAAGGGAAATGGCGGCCCGAGGGTGTCCCTGCAGGGTCCGCCAGCGGGCGACAGTGATTCTGGCGGCCTCCTCAAGGCTGCGGGCATGGCCGAGGGTGGGGCTGTCGCTGCTGATGGCTTCCAGTTCGGAGCCGAGTTGCGCCGCCCCCCCATCATCGGCGGCCTGCAGCAGCAGCTTGGCCCGGAACAGGCGCACGAGCCGGCGCGCTCGCTCGCCGTGTCGTGAGGCCATGGTGGTCTCAGCCTCTTGCAGGAGCTTCAGCCCCCTCTCGAGGCCACCGTCCTGGATCGCGATCCGCGCCGCCGTCGTCCAGCCGAGGTAGGCGGTCTCGACGACCGAGTGCTTGGCTCCCTGGCGAAGACTGGCCGCCGTCAGTTGGCGGGCGCGAGGCTCGTCGCCCTGTTCCCACGCCACCGCCGCGCGGATGAGGTTCATCGTATGATCGATGACGCCAGAAGCCGTCGCACCGCTGAGGAGGCTATCGGCCGCCTCAACCTGCCCGAGCTCCCATCGGAGGGTGGCGTTGCAGATGACGAGCCAGGCATCCAGGAAGCGAGCATCCGCCTTGGATGTCGCGGCTCGGGCGATCGCGAGCGCTCGATGCGCTCCAGGCCCGTCAAGCTGCGCGAGGCAGGACCAAAACAGTGATACGGCGGCGATGGCGCGAAAGCGCGGCTCAACGGCAGGGTGCTGGTCCAGCCAGCGCGGCGCAAGCATCGTCACACGCTCGAACCGCTCCAGCCCAAAATCGATACAGATTGAGATGGCCTCAAGCCTCGCCTTCCGGCTCGCGGGCAGTCCGCCGATCAGCGGCTCTAGGCTCTCCAGAAGGCGCGCCGCCTGCGCGAAGTCGCCCGCAAAGATCGAACCGAGCGCCAGTTCGGCGGCGAGACTCCGCGAATAGCGCAGATCATTGGTCAAGCCCGTGGCTAACTGCCGGTAGGATAACACCTCTCCCTGCGCGGTGATGAGGTCGTCAGTGTGGCGTACCAGGATATCCACGGCCCGCTCGGCCGCGTCCGCCTCCGCGAACAGCTGTGCGGCGTACAGCCAGTCCTCCCGCGTAGCCGCCCACTCCGCGGCGCGGATGAGAGCGGCGCGCAGAGCCCCCGGGGTGTCGCGCTTGGCGCAGTGACGGACATAGTCCCGTAGGAGCTTGGCCGGTCGTCGCCAGACACCATCCGTTGCGGTCTCGATGAAGGCGCACTGCGCGCTCGCGTGTTCCAGCAAACGCAGGCCGTCCGAACGTCCCGTAATCGTGTCGGCCAGTTCGGGAGAGATCCTGTCGAGCATCCCGACCTCCAGGATGAACTCGCGCACTTCCGGCTCCAGGCCCGGCAGGATGAGTTGGTCGAAATAGCCTCGAAGCTCCGGGGCCGCGCCGCTGAAGGCGGTGCGGATCTCCGAAAGTGTCCGGCCCTGTTCGGCCTGCGCCTTGATGATGTTCCACGCACCAATCCACCCCCCCACCGCGTCGAAGAGGGCGCGGAGCTCGCGCTCGGTCTTACTGTCACCTAGGTCGGCCCCAAGAAAGACGGCGAGTTCGTCTTGCCGTAGCGCCAGGTCTTTCAGTCGAAACGTCTGCACCTGGTTGCGCAACCGCGCGAGTGGAAACGCCGTATCGAACGGCCGGTCGGCCGAGACGATGACGCGGCGCCCGTCCGCGACCCGTCGCTCGATCTCGCTCGCCGTCGCGGAGGCCGCGGCGTCGGTCAGGCCCTCGAAGCCTCGGACGACGGTGACCTGAGCGTCTGGACACTCATCGAGACCCTCCGCGACAATGTCGCCCTTGATCCGAAGGTCCGCTGCGAGCTGTCCGATAAGAATAGCCTTCCCCGACACCGGAGGCGCGATGATCAAGGTCAGCGCATAGACCTCCATCGACTCAAGCAGCCGGCGGCGCAACTTGTGGCGGTCGATGATCCGGGGGGTTGGGCGCGCCAATTTCAAAAACTCCGATCCCTCGCACACTACCATGTTCAGCGCGCGGCCACCTGCCGACGGCCGGCCAAGCGCGCCGATACCGAACTTTCGGATGGGGCGCCAATCCTGAGTAGGTAGTTCCTGCGATCGAGGCTGGATCGATCGGCGAGGAGGAAACCGGACATGGATACCTCATACGCCGACCTGATGGACGCGGCGGGCGATCAGCACATCTTTCGATCGCTGATCGCCCGCTTCCTGTGCGAGAAACTTCCCTTGCGACTGGCGCAAACGCCGCGTGTCGGGCTGGTCATGCCGCTGCCGATGCAGCTCGAATGGCAATCAATTCTATACAATCATGGATTGGCCGCGCCGGGCTGGCCGCGGAAATTTGGCGGTCGCGACTGGGCCTTGAGCCAGATGCACATGTGGTACGACGAATGCGCCAAGGCGCGCGCGCCCCGGCACGTGCTGCAGTCGCTGTCGATGATCGGCCCGATCATCATGCAGTTCGGCTCCGTCGAGCAGCACGCCCGGCATCTGCCGGGAATCCTCTCCGGCCAGGTCATGTGGTGCCAGGGCTATTCCGAACCAGGCTCCGGCTCCGATCTGATCTCTCTGAGGACACAGGCCGTTCGCTCCGGAGACCACTACATCGTCAATGGCCAAAAGATCTGGACAACCTTCGCGCATGAGTCCGACTGGATATTCGCTCTGGTCAGGACGGATTCCAGCGTCGCGCCATCGCGTGGGATCTCGTTTCTTCTCATCGACCTGCGCAGCCCCGGGCTGGTGGTCAAGCCGATCATCAGCATCGATGGCCTCCATCATCTGAACGAGGTGTTCTTCACCGACGTCGTGGTCCCAGCGGAAAATCTGATCGGGGCCGAGAACGAAGGCTGGCGTTATGCCAAGGCCCTTCTCAACCATGAGCGGCTAAGTATCTGCGATCCGACTGAACTGAAAGCGCGGGCGGCCATGCTCAAACGCTTCTGCGCCTTGCCGGAGGGGCGATTACACCTCGATGCATCTCTTGCCGACCTACAGCGAAAACTTGCCGTGCTTGATATCGGTCTCATCGCGCTGGATGCCTCGTACCAACGGGTACGCTCGGACATGGAGGCTGGACGCGACCCCGGCCAAGCGGCCGCGGCGCTGAAATTCATGGACACCGAGCTATCCCAGTCTCTGCATGAGATCGATGTAGAGATTACGGGGCTTATGGCCTGCGGCGATCAGACCGCCGCGTTTCGACCCTCAGACGACTTCGAATCTATCGGTCCAGCGGCGCTGTCGCTGGCCTTCGCCGGCTACGCCTTCAGCCGCGCTTACTCGATCGCCGGCGGTACGAGCGAAGTTCAGAAGAACATCATCTGGCGCGGCCTGGCTTCTTGAAAGGCGCTCGTTCAAAACTGGTACTTCATTTAAAGGGTTACTGCTCATGACGACTTCACTTGGTCCACTTCTGGCGGCGGACGAGCAATTCCTGCACCAGGTCGTCGAAACCTTCGCCAACGTCCAATCCACGGATTTCGGCTGGTGCGACAGGGTCTATGGCACGGCTCAGGCGAAGGATGGGTCTTTCGGTATCCATTGGAGCCTGGGCAAATGGACGAACCGGAACGTGCTCGATGGACACGCGGGGGTGTCGCGCGGTCGCCGGAGCCTGATCGTGCGGGCGAACCGCCGTCTGGAGCCGACCCCGCTGGACCTGTCGGCCGGGCCTCTGCGCTATGAGATTATCGAGCCCCTGAAACGCGCGCGCTATGTGCTGGAGGCGAACGATGTGCAGCCCGTCGCTTTCGACATTGTTCACGAAGGCCCCGAGGCGCCGTGGCTGGAGGACCGACAGGTCCAGATGCGCGGCTATCGGCGGGCCAAGGATGAAATTCGCTACATCCAGGTGGGTTCGGTCTCCGGTTGGCTTGAGTTCGAAGGCGAGCGCATCGAGATCAATCCCGACGACTGGTACGGCTACCGCGATCATTCGTGGGGCGTGAAGGAGAATATCGGTCCACCCGCGCCCGACATGCGGGTCTCAAGCGATATGCCGAAAGGCGTTCGCTATCGCTTCTTCTGGTGTCTTTGCCGACTGACCCGGCCGAATGGCGAAGCCTACCGGGTCCACCTATTCAAATGGGAGGTTTTCAGTTCCAGAGGAACCCAGGTCTTCAACGAGACCAAGTTCATGGAGACGGACGGCTCCGAGTTCTTTGCCGCCGAAGCCCAGATCGATATGCAGTACGACCCCGTCACGCGTCAGCCGCTGGGCGGACGCTTCGTGTGCGCGATGGAAGGTGGTGGCGTGCGGCCCTTCGCTATCGAACCGGTAGGCGAGACACGGACGGTGCTGGGAGCCGGCGGCCTCTACTTTGGCTACAAGGGACGCTATCAGGGTCAGGTCATGGGCAAGCTGCATGTCGATGGCGAGCGCGTCGATGACACGACCGACCCCGCCTTCTGCCGCGAGGCGCATCAGAACCGGGATACGCTGGTTCGCGTCGAGGACCCGGTCGGCGGCGGTTCGGGCTGGGGCATCCTGAATTCCGAAATTGTCGGAGCCTGGCCCGACCTGGGACTGGGCGAGGAATACTGGCGCTAACGCCTTCCCATCAAACGGCCAACATTTTGGCGGAGGCTTTCGGGAGACATCAGGGTGAGCGACAACCCGTCGATCTTGCAGGACTACAACGCCTTTGAAGCCAACCTGCCGCTCATTGAAGCGGTCAGACGAGAGGGCGCCGTCTGGGCGTTGGATCGTTGTCGTGCATTGGGCGCTGTGGTCGGCGGCGCGGAAGCTATGCACCACGCCGAGCGAAGCGACGCACACCCGCCCGTCCTGCATCGCTATGACCGCTTCGGCGAGCGCGTCACCCGGATCGAGCGAGACCCGTCGTGGCATTGGCTGATCGACCGCAGCATCGAGCACGATCTGCATGGTCTGCCTTGGCGTAACGGGCTTCCGTCGGCCCACGCCGCGCGGGCGGCCATGATCCTAACCTGGGGCGAACTGAGCCTACCAGCCGTGTGTCCGGCGTCGGGAAACTATTCGATGGCGCCCGCCCTCAAAGGCACACCGGCCTTGTACGACAGGTGGGCGCCGCGATTGACCTCTTTAGACAAGGAATCGCTGTTGTTTGCCGCGGCCTCGCTGACCGAGCGCCAAGGCGGCTCGGACGTTCGCTCGAATCGTACGCGGGCCGAGCCGATGGGCAAGGACATCTATGAACTGACCGGCCTGAAATGGTTCGTAACCTGCCCGTGGGCGGACTTGATTCTTATCCTGGCGCAGGCCCCCGCGGGACTGACCTGTTTCCTCGTACAGTCTGCCGATCCGGGCTTCCGGGTCGAACGTCTGAAGGAAAAGCTTGGCTGGCATGCGCTCGGTGTCGGCGAGGTGGAACTCAACGGGGTCAAAGGTCAACGCGTCGGTGACGAGGGCCGGGGGGTTGGCGTGATCATGCGTATGATCGCCTACACCCGGCTCGACGTGATGCTC
The DNA here is from genome assembly GCA_025359665.1 of Caulobacteraceae bacterium. Classification (GTDB taxonomy): domain Bacteria; phylum Pseudomonadota; class Alphaproteobacteria; order Caulobacterales; family Caulobacteraceae; genus Acaudatibacter. The sequence continues at coordinate 6,162 of JANYFU010000356.1, read as the reverse complement.
GAATGCGCCGCGTCGCTGCGCAAGGGCGTGATGCAGGCGGTTCACCACGCTCGTCACCGCTCCGTTCTAGGCCGACGCCTCGCGGAACATCCCGCCATGCGCAATGTGCTTGCCGACCTGGCGCTTGAGTCCGAAGCCGCGACGGCGGGCGTGCTTCGAGTCGCGCGCAGCTATGACGAGCCGGAATCACGTTTTGGCCGGCTGGCTCTGTCGGTCATGAAATACTGGGTTTCCAAGCGCGCCGCCGGACATGCGGCCGAAGCCCTCGAATGTCTGGGCGGCAATGGCTATGTCGAGGCGTCGGGCATGCCGCGATTGTACCGCGACGCGGTTTTGGGGTCGGTATGGGAGGGATCGGGCAATGTGGCGGCGCTCGATATCCTGCGCGCCATCCGCACGGAGCCGGCGTCCCTCGAAGAATTTTTCACCGAATGCGGGCTATCCAAAGGCGGAAACCCGGTGCTCGACCGCTGGGTCGCCGACGTGCGTGAGGATGCACTGGCTATCGCCTCATCCGACGACGCGGAGTGGCGGGCGCGTGGCCTCGTCGAACGCATGGCGTTGGCGCTGCAGGCCAGTCTGCTCGTGCGATTTTCGCCGCCCGGCGTCGCGGACGCCTTCTGCGCGGCGCGGCTGGGTAGCCGCAGCCTGGCCTATGGCGGCCTGCCACGCGGCGCCGACGTCCATCTGATCCTCGATCGCGTAATGCCCGCTTGAATACGGTCTCTACTTCAGCATCGCGAGGCTATCGTGATCGAAGATCGTTGCGCAGGCGCGTCCAAGCTTGGTGTCGAACATCGTCAGGCCACGGTCCGTCATTGTCACCCCCCGCAAGCCAACGACTGCGTTCTTCACGCCTAGAAACGCGCCATAGTGGAAATCCTCGATGCAATCGGAAAATCCGTAACTCTTGACGCCCAGCGCAATGAGCCGATCGTAGTAGACGCGGAGCAGTTCCTCTTCGTGGGCTCGGCGCAGTTCGGTCGGCACGCTGGCCCCGAGCATCAGGCCGACATCGAAGCCCGGATGGGACACGGTGAACGTCTGCCAGTCGACCGCGACACACTCCGGCTCGGCGCCATGCGTGAACATCAGATTGTCCAACCGATAGTCGTTGTGTGTCAGAGAGGCGCTGCGGTCCGCGGCGTGGAACCAGGCCTCGAACCGTGGGATGAACGCATCGACGAGCGTCAGGATTTCTTCGGCAAAGCGACAGGCGTGAATGTCGTGAAAGCTCTTACCGGCCTTGGCCATGTGCCCGGCGAACACCGCGGCGTCATCCCGCGTGGTGCGACGGATCGGGCCCGCGGCGTCCAGCGAGGCGCTGCCCCACAAGGGAGCGTGCAGCCCGGCGAGGTTGCCAAGCGCGAGTTTGGCCTCGGCGAGCGTGCAACCGGCCAGTTCGTCGCCGCTGCGCGCTGGCGAAATGTCCTCGAGCAACAGCACGAACTGGCCCCCGTCATCGGAAAGCCAAGCGAAGTAGCAGGCAGGCGCCCTGACTGACGTGGCCTTGGCGAAGTCTCGATAAAACGCGACTTCGGAGCCGTAGAATCCGGGCTTGTCACGGAAGCCGTAGCCGATTCGGCCAAGCTTGCGGCTGCGTTCGCCCTCACCCGTGATCTTGAGCACGACCGAGGTAGGCGTTTCGCTGGTGGGTGTGGCGAAGCTCAAATCTATCTTGTAGGTCGAGCCCATCATGCCTTCGCCGACAGACCGCGCCGTAAAGCCCGTTACCTCGCCCCGATAGCCACAGGCGTTCAGGCATTCGCTGAGCCACGCCGGTGTCACCTCGGCCAGGGTGTGTGGAGGGGAACGCAGTGACTGATGGGGTGAGAAGTCTGCCATGAGTCCATCCAAGCCCTTTGGCGTGGCCCTCACACCCAACTAAAGGTGGGGACGTTGGCCCGGGGCCTCCGTCAATCTCCGTCGCGCGAAATGCTGGCTCAAGGCGATATAGTCCTATGAACGTCTTCATCGTCTACGCCCACCCAGAGCCGCGATCCTTTAACGGCGCTTTGCTGGAGCGCTCCAGGGCGGCCTTCGCACGGCTGGGAGACGAGGTTCGCGTGTCCGACCTCTACGCCATGGGCTTCAATCCCGTACCCAGCGGCGCTGATTTCACCGATCGCTCGCCGGCCGACCGGCTCGACTACTACGCCGAACAGAAGCGTGCCTATGAGGCGGGAACCCTGGCCGACGACATCAAGGCGGAGATCGAGAAGGTCGCCTGGTGCGATCTGATGATCCTGCAGTTTCCACTTTACTGGTTCTCGGCGCCGGCGATTCTGAAGGGCTGGATCGACCGGGTGTTCGTGCCTGGCTTCGCGTTCGGCGGCGGCGCCTGGTACGAGCGCGGCGGCCTAGTCGGCAAGCGGGCGATGATCGCCACGACCATGGCCGCCTTTCCCCAGATGATGGCCCCGGACGGGATCAACGGCCTCCTGGAGGTCAATCTCTGGCCGATCCAGAACGGCGTCCTGGCCTTCTGCGGATTCGATGTGCTGGCGCCATTCATCGCCAACGCGGTGCCCTATGTCGACGACGCCCGGCGCGCCAGGATCCTGGACGCCTACGACAATCGATTGACGGGCATTGCCGTCGAGAGGCCGCTTTCCTTCCATCGCCGAGACGATTTTGACGCCCGTTGGAAGATCAAGCCGGACGTCGAGCCACGCACCGTGGGCCACTATTTCGCGGGCGTTCCGGTAGACATTTTGGGTAGATTGCAGGGTTAGGCGCGATCAGGCCGCCGCGCGAAAGAACGGCTTCTCACCCACGATGGTCGCCCGGGTCATCACTCGGCGGTGGGGTAGGTAGTCGTTCACCGCGTAGTGCTGGGTGCAACGGTTGTCCCAGAAGGCCATGGCCCCGGGCCGCCAGCTCCAGCGGACACAGAATTCTGGCTTCTGGATGTGCCGGTTGAGGAAATCCAGCAGGACGCGGCTCTCCTCGCGGCGAAGCCCTTTGATGCGCGAAGTGAACACGGAATTCACAAACAGGCCGGGCTCGCCGGTTTCGGGGTGGCTGCGCACCACCGGATGGATCACCGGCGGGTTTTCGGCCCGGGCGACCTCGTAGCGCTCGCGGCCCGCGTTCGATCCCGCCAAGCCCTCGGGTGGGAAGGCGTAGCTGAAGTCATGCACCGCCGAGAGTCCCTCCAGAAAGCCGCGCATCGGCTGGGAGAGCGCCTTGTAGGCGGCGGTCATGCTAGACCAAAGGGTGTCGCCACCGGCTTCCGGAACCTGCTGGGCGTAGAGTATCGCCCCCATCGCCGGCCGTTCCAGAAACGTGACGTCGGTGTGCCAGTTGTCGTTGTCGGTGGGATTGCCGGGGTGATTGTCCAGCAGCATGATTTCCGGTGCGGTGTCCTCACCCGGATAGAGCGGATGAGTATGCAGTTCGCCGAACCGCGCCGCGAAATCCCGCTGCTCACGCGGGGTCAGGGTCTGGTCCTCGAAGAACAGCACCTTGTGGGCCAGAAGCGCCGCGCGCAGATCGTCGATCACCCCCGTCGCCGGTTCTTCCCGAAGATCGACCCCCGAAACCACCGCCCCAATGGTCGGATTGAGGGGACGGATGCCGAGGTGATTGGCGCGAGGCATGGAGGCGGTCTCCGAGGGACGGGTTGCGTCTTAACCTAGCCAGCTTTGATCCACCCCGCCACACCGGCCAGGATTTTTGCGCGGACGCCCTTGCTGGCGTCATCGGCTTTGGTTTTAGTGCTCCGCCTCAGGTCTTGAGCTGGGCGAAGGGTGTAGCGAGAATGAACCGGATTCTCAGGTTTGGCGCCGTGATCGGCGCTCTTGTCCTCCCGGCGCTCACCAAGGCCGCGGAGCCCCCCGCGCCGGCGCCGCTGGTCTATTTCGATATCGCCGGGCCGGACATGGCCAAGCTGCGATCATTCTACGGCGGTGTGTTCGGCTGGAAAATCGGCCCATCGGGTCTGATCGGACGGGATAGCACCGGCGTGCTGGATGGAACCCTGCGGCCGGACCCCGCCGAGAAGATGCTGTATCTAGGCGTTCCGGATGTCACGGCGGCGCTGAAAGCTGTGGCCGAAGCCGGCGGGACGATCGATCAATCCCGGTTCGTCGTGCCCGGCGTGGTGATCCTCGGCCTGTTCCACGACCCGGCAGGTAACCGAATGGGCGTCGTGGAAATGAAGGACGGCAAGCCCATAGTGCCGCCGGCGCGCTAGAGCGCCGCGCGAAAAGTGGGGACTGGTTTTCGCGTGAGCGGCGCTCTAATTTTTTGAATCTAGAGCAAATTATCCACCCTTAGACGATTCCATTCAAGGGTGGTTTGCTCTAGTGGCGGATCAGCTTCCGCCTCGCAGAAAGAGCTGGTCGCCGCGCACCTCAAAGGAATCGAGGCGCTTGAGGAAAGGCATGCCGAGCAAGGATGTGGTCATTGGGGCCTTGTTGATCGACACCGGCACGTCGGTAAGCCGGATCGGCCCGACCGCCAGGCTGTCGATGGTCGCCGCGGCGCCGTAGCCTATGCCATTGGCCGTCTCGGTTGGCCGCGAGAAAGCCGCCTCGGTGGGGTGTAGACCGGCACGCCCGGCGTCGGCGGGACTCAGAACGATCTCCGTGGACCCGGTGTCGATCATGAAGCGCACCGGCACGCCATTCACCTGACCCACCACATAGAAAGCGTCGCCCTCCCCTCGCCCCACCACAAGGGAATGCGCCGACTCGGCCACCGCATAACCGGGAACCAGGGCCGACCGCACCTTCAAGGCCACGCGTCCCGCGTCGTCGCGCAGGGCGTAGCCCGTGACCGCCAAAAGGAAGATCGCCGCCCAACCGGCCACGATCTTGGCCGTGGCGCCAAGATTGACGCGGCGCACGCGCGCCAGCCCGCTGGAGACCAGCGCCAGCACCCCGAACAGCCGTAGCGCCCCCGGCCAATCGCCGCCGCTCCGATCGGCTGGCAGCAGCCAGGCCGCGAGCAGGAACAATCCACCCACACCAGCGAGCAAGCCCAACCAGAGCCCGACTCCCAGGCGCGAATACCGGGGCTCGGACGGCGGAGGGGATCGCCTCCAGGGTCCTTCCGGATCGGTCATGACGCGGCGCGTCCCCCCGCCTACCGCCCGAACGCCTTGTTCAACGCCCGGGCGCAGTCTTCCTGGAACTGGATCGCCACCGGGGCGCCGGCGACCACATCAAAGGCGTGGAAGGCGCCGGGATAGACATGCAGCTCGATCGGCACGCCGTCACGGCCGAGGCGGGCTGCATAGTCGATGTCTTCATCGACGAACAGGTCGAGAGCGCCCACGCCGATGAAGGTCGGCGGCAGGTCCGCGAGGCTGGCCGCGCGGGCGGGAGAGCAGGTGGCCGGAACCTCACCGGCCGGATCAATCCCGCCCAGCATCGCGCTCCAGCCGAAGCGGTTGGCGCCATGCGTCCAGGCGAATTCACCGGCATTGGGGTTGGCGTGGACGTCGGCTGGTGTCGCGGTGCGATGATCGAGCATCGGATAGATCAGGAACTGCATCGCCACCGCCGGGCCGCCACGCTCTCGCGCCAGCAGGCACAATGCCGCGGCCAGTCCACCACCGGCGCTCTCGCCGCCAACGACGATCCGGGCCGGGTCGATGCCGAGTTCCGCCGCATGTTCGGCCACCCACTTGAGACCGGCGTAGCAATCCTCAACCGGCCCCGGATAGGGCGTCTCGGGTGCGAGGCGATAGTCGACGCTGACCACAACACAGTCGAAAGCCTTGGCGCGCCCCTGACTGAGCGGCGTCATCATCGCCGCGTCGCCGAGGATGAACCCGCCGCCGTGGAGATGGAACAGCGCCGGCCGTGCGGTTTTCGGACCGGGCGGGGTATAGACGTAGAGCCGGACATCGGGAGCACCCGCCGGACCCGGGACGATGCATTCGCTCACGATCACCTCCGGATCGCCCTCGCCGAGCACGGCGGCATAGATGCCCTTCAGCATCTCGCGCGCCATCGGCAGGGTCTCCTGGGTAATCGCCAAGGGCGGCGCCTCCAGAAAGCTCTCAAGAGCGGGATCGACCAGGTGTCGCGTCGTCATGGGGTTTTCTCCGCGGGCCGGCTTCAGCGGCCTTCGCCATCCTTTGAGCGGGCGCCGCTCACCACGTCAACCGTGCTGGCGACAGCCCGTTCGCCGCGCTACAGACCGATCATG
>JANYFU010000311.1 GCA_025359665.1 Caulobacteraceae bacterium | reverse complement strand
AGCCCGTTCGGACCCGGCCGTCCGGGCTGGCACATCGAGTGCTCGGCGATGATCGAACAGGCGCTGGGCCTGCCGATCGACATCCACGGCGGCGGCAACGACCTGATCTTCCCGCACCATGAGAACGAGCTCGCCCAGGGCATGTGCGCCGACCATGGCGCCGCCGGCTACGCCAACTACTGGCTGCACAACGGCTTCCTCAACATGGGCGACCAGAAGATGTCCAAGAGCCTGGGCAACGTGGCCCTGGTCACCGACCTGATCCGCGAAGCGCCGGGCGAAGCTTTGCGCTGGGCGCTGCTGGCCTCGCACTCTCGCCAGCCGCTGGCCTGGACCGACGACGTGGTCGCCCAGGCGCGGGCCTCGCTCGACACCCTCTACGGCGCCCTGCGCCGGGCGGCCGACGTGATACCGGACGGCGATGCGCCGTCGGCGGGGTTCCTCGAGGCGCTGTGCGACGACATCAACACCCCCAGGGCCAACGCCGAACTGTTCGCCCTGGCGCGGCGCCTGGAAACCGGCACGCTGGCCGAGAAGGCCACGGCCAAGGGCGAGTTGCTGGCCAGCGGCGCGTTGATCGGCTTCCTTCAGGCCGATCCCGAGGCCTGGTTCCACGGCGGCGTCGATGTCGAGTTGTCGGCGCGGATCGACGATCTGATCGCCCGGCGTGTCGCGGCCCGCGCGGCCAAGGACTGGGCCAGCGCCGACGCCATCCGCGCCGAACTGACCGCCCTGAATGTCGAGGTGATGGACAATCCCACCGGCGCCACCTGGCGCCTGCGAGAGCCGGCCTGATGTCGGTCAAGCTCGAACACCGCATCGGCGTTCAGGCGCCGCCGGAAGCGATTTGGGCGGTGATCGCCGATATCGAGGGCTGGAGCGTCTGGAACCCGATCTATCCCAAGGCCCAGGGGACCTTGAGGATCGGCTCGCCCCTGACCCTGGAACTGGCGCTGGAGGGCCGCAAGCCGGAGGTGATCAAGCCGGTGATCCTCGACTGGGTGCCCAACGAACAGATCCACTGGCGCCTGACCATCATGGGCGGCCTGGTCAGGACCACGCGCTATTTCGAGATCGAGAAACTCAGCGACACCGGCTGCATCTTCTCCAACGGCGAGCTGTTCGACGGCCTGCTCGGCCCCACCGCGGTCCGTTCTCTGCAACGTCCCATCCGCCGAGGCTTCGCCGCCATGGGCGAGGCGGTGAAGGCCCGGGTCGAAGCCACATGGCGCCCCTAGTGGCGATCTCGGCCCGCCTTGACTCTTATTGGCAAATTTGCCACCACTGGACATGAGAAATACCCGGCCAATCAGCTGGCTGGCGGGCGCGCTGCGCGACTACCGAGGCTTTCCGCCGTCCGTTCAGGAGATCGCCGACGACGCCTTGACCGAAATCGCGGAAGGCGGAACACCGGATTTCGCCAAGCCTCTCGCGGGCCTTGCGAGCGGTGTTTGGGAATTGGCGATCAAGGCGAGAGGCGACGCTTGGCGCGTGGTCTATGCGCTCAAGCTCGCTGATGCGATCTGGGTAATACATGCGTTCCAGAAGAAATCGAAGCGTGGGATCGCGACGCCGAAACAGGACATCGATCTGATTCAGGAACGACTGAAAAGGCTGACGGAGCAATTGAAATGATGACGAGCGACGAAGATATGGAACTGGTTCACGGCAGCGGGAACCTCTATCGCGATCTCGATAGGCCAAACCCCGATGCCCGGCAACTCAAGGCGATTCTCGCCGGTCAGGTGCTGAAGACCCTGGATGACATGGGCCTGACCATCCGTCAGGCCCAGGCGCTGACCGGCATCGATCATGCGGATTTCTCGCGGGTCCGCGGCGCGAAACTGAGCCGTTTCACGATCGACCGCCTGATGGCCATGCTGGAAGGGCTCGGCCAGACCGTGGAGGTTTCGGTTACGGTTGGCCCTAGGCGCGAGGCCATCGAGGCCAGGTCAGAGACCCGCGGTGAGCCGGCCTTGGCGATTTGATCACCGCAAAACCAACCGGATCGCCGCATGGCGTCTCACGGTTCCATGACCTATCTAGGCTCTCATGATCGACGA
>JANYFU010000336.1 GCA_025359665.1 Caulobacteraceae bacterium | reverse complement strand
GCCAGCACCCAGGCCAAATTGTCGACGTGTATGATGCGAAAGATGTGGGCGCGCCCTGGCGAGAGATCGATCGGCATCGGTGGCTATGGGCTATCCGAGCGCCGGCGTCGCTTCGCGAGACGCTCCCGTCGCAGGCGGGCCGAACACCTCCGCCGACAGCCCCGCCGCAATGGCCTCGGCCTTGGCGGCGGCGGCGTCGAGGTGACGGGCCAGCGCTTCGAGTCGCTGGACCTGTTCGGCGAAGGTCGACTGTAATGCCAAGGGTGGCAGCGGAACTGCGACGCGAACGAGTTTAGCCTGCGATATGTTTTTCATGCTGTCGCTGGTGCCCGACCCGATCAGCGCGAAAACCCGCCGGATCTCGGATGTTCGAAGCAGAGAGTATGCGTATCGTTGATCGATCCGCGCGCGGTCCCACTCGATCCGCCAAATCTTGTCAGGCAACAATAATCCATCCCGTGACTCGTGGACTATGGCGACGGCGCCAACCAGTTCGCTGGTGTTGGCTCGCGAGAACAGGAAATCCCCGACGCGAACATAATGATCTGGCGCGGGGACGTGATCATCGGGCGCCGGCTTTGACTCATCAGATTTGAATATCCCTGATGTTACCGCGCTCACCTTCATGATTCTATACTTACTCGTCCCATTCCCAGCTTCAATATTTTTACCGCCAGTGATCCGGATGATGACGTCGCCAAGGGTTGTAATCGGCCACCCCTTGGGATTGGTCGAGGGGTCGCCGAAGGTTTCTAGGAAGAGGGCGGGGATGATGGCGCGGGCCTTGGCGCGGGCGGCGTCGGCGCGGCGCCTGATCTCCGCCGCTCGGTCCAACCACCTAACAATCCGCCGCTGCTCGGCGATCGGTGGGAGCGGGAAGAGTAGCGCCTCTAGAAAGCCGTTCGAAAGGCTATGAACCGTGGCGCCCTTCTTGACGCCGATCCTCAGAATTTGAGCTTCTTGGCCCTTCAGCATCCAGAACAGGAACGCAGGAAGCAAAGAACCATTCTTCGGCGTAATCGCCTTGATGTCCTGATTGAACGATACTTCTCTTGCGACCGTGGCAACCGGAAATGTGTGGGCCAGTATCCCCGACCGAACCACGGCGAGGACTGAATTCGATCCCACGATCCTGGCGGCACTCTCCGAAATCGCGACGCTACTGATTTTGTCCTCGGCATCTGTGATGTGGTTAAACTTCATGTCCTTGGGCGAGACCCAGGGAATATCACCATCCCAGAACGCGGCCTTGGACTTGCTCGGCGTTCCTCCGCTGGACAGGGTAGCGACATCAGAAAGTTTCACGACGGGCCAAGCGCTCAAGTGACCGGCTCCCCGAGTTCGGTCCCAAGCGCTTCGATATCGCTGAGTATGGCCGCCGTTTCGTCGCGCAGCTCGGCGAGTAGCTCGCGAGGATCGCGATGCTCGGCCGCCTCACGGCTCTCCGGACGGTAACGGGAGGCGGACAGGTTCCAGTCCTCCCGTTCGATCGCGCCCGCCTCGGCGAACCACCAGTTTTCCGTCCAGGGCTTGACCGCGTCGCGGACCTGCCAATCCTCCCACATGTCCTCGCGGCTGTTGAAGGCGGCGACGAGGCTTGGCAGGTCATCGGCCTTGATCGGCTGTTCGTGGTTGGCGTCGAGCTTGAAGCCGTCATTGGCGGCGTGAAGGAACATCACCCGCTGGGTGGGCCCGCCCTTGGCGAACACGAGCACCGACGTCTTCACGTTGGAATAGGGTTGGAACACGCCGCCGGGCAGCGACAGCACCGCCTCTACCCGGTTGTTCTGCATCAAGATGCGGCGCAGTTCCTTGTGCGCGCCGGTCGAACCGAACAGCACGCCCTCTGGCACGATCACGCCGCAGCGCCCAGCTTTGCTGAGGTCGCCTCCGGCTCCGGGCGGCTTCAGATTATCGATCATATACTTGATGAACAGCAGCTCGGTGGCCGTGCTCGTGCCCACCCGCACGTCGTCGACGATGCGGTCGCGGTCAAGCCGGCCGGAGAACGGCGGGTTGGCGAGGATCACGTCATAGCCGTCAAGGGGTAGGCCCTTCTCCGCCTTCAACTGCCGATCGAAGCTGGTGGTGAGCACATTGCGTTTGAGAATGCGCACGTCGGGAAGCCCGCGCAGGGCGAGGTTCATTGAGGCGAGGCTGACCATCTTGGGATCGACGTCATTGCCGTAGAAGGTCGCGGTCTGGAGCTTGCGCCACTGGGCGTCGTTGAGCCGGTCGCCGTGGCCGCGTTCGAAGGTCTTGCCCTCCAGTTCCGCGATATCGCGACCGTTGGCCGAGGAATTGTCCAGCCGGACATGTTCATAGGCCGCGACGAGGAAACCGGCGGTGCCCGCGGCGGGATCATAGACCGTTTCGCCGATGATCGGATCGACCAGATCGACGATGGCGCGGATGATGTGGTGCGGCGTGCGGAACTGGCCGAGTTCGCCGGCCTGTTTGATCTGGCGCAACACGTGTTCGAACAGATCGCCTTTAGTGTCCGGATCGGCCTGTTCCAGCCGAAGTTCATTCACCAAGGTCACGACCTGAGTGAGAACCGTGGGCTCATCGACAGCCAGGCGGGCCTGGGCCATGAAGTTCATGCCAAAGGCATCGCCGATATCGGCGAAGAAGGGAAACACCTCGTCGCGTACCCAGGTGACCAGTTGCTGACCCGACAGCGCGTAGGCCCAGGACGACCAGCGCATGCGATCGCGCGGCACGGACTTCACGCCTTTCGCCGGCGCGTTCAACGGGTTGCGCAGCGGCCAGTCGCCCGCGAACAACGATTCATAGAGCCGGCCCGTGGCCTTGGCCTGACGCAGGTTCGACCCGTCGATACCCTCGATCATGTAAAAGAAGAACAGGAAGCTGAGCTGCTCGGCGTTGGAGAGCGGGTCGGGAAAGCCGCCGCCGTAGAGATAGTCGCGGATCTGATCGACCTTGCGGCGCATGTCCGGCGTGAAGGTCATGGT
>JANYFU010000298.1 GCA_025359665.1 Caulobacteraceae bacterium | reverse complement strand
CGGGCGCGGCGCGGCCAGATCATAGCTGACGCGAACCCTGGCCTCGATATGCGCCCAGTCGGTGTCGGGCGGCGCCAGGCTCATGGCGATCCAGCCCGAGGGGCCGATATAGGCTGGCCAGCTGTAAAGCGCCGGATCGGCCTCGATCAACATCTCCTGTTCCTCGCGGCCGTTGGTCTTCACGCACACCACGGTCATGGCGTCGCCATGATGATTGTGCCGGAAGTAGGCGAACATCCGGTTCGCGACATGAAAGGCCGGAATGCCGTGCGAGATCTTCTCGCCGGTTTCGGGCAGCGCCAGGCAGATCGCGCGCAACCGTTCGAGGTCGGTGTCAGGAGTCTGGCTCAGCATCGGCGTTCTCTCCGTCGCGGGCGTCTTGACCGGTCCCGCCGGCGTGGCGGAAGGGATCATCAATCTTGCCCTTGATCTGCCGCGGCACGGACTTCCGCCGGCTTAAGCCCATCCATCAGGATATCGATCAAGCGCAGCGCGCTGGGTCGCCAGCCGACATTGTCGGCGCCGTAAGTGAAGCCGATCAGGGCGCGCAGCAGGTCCTTGGGATTGACGTCGGGGCGAATGTCGCCGGCGGCGCCCGCGCGGTCCACCAGCAGGGAGATAGCTTGGATGATCCGTGCGCCGGAAGAGGCATAGAGCTCCGATGCGCCGCCGACCATCGAGCCGAGCGCCGAGGCGATGACCTTCTTGGTGGCGATGTAGTCGACGAACAACCGCATCCAGTGATGCAGCGCCTCTCCGGCCGGCCGCGAGGCCAGCAGGCGCGTCGCTGCTCCGGCCAGTTCGTCGACCTCGCGGCGATAGACCGCTTCGACGATCGCGTCGCGGGTCGGAAAGTGACGGTAGAGCGTGCCGATCCCCAAGCCGGCCCGGCGGGCGATCTCGTCCAGGCTGACGTCCGGACCGACATCGGCGAACGCCGCCTTGGCTGTTTCCACCAGTCTTTCGCGGTTCCGCTGGCCATCGGCGCGGGGTTTGCGGGCCTGTCCTTTGGCCTCGACATTCACGATCGGAAGCCTCTTGTTAAACGGAGGAACCCTCCGTATATAAGCCGGAGACACCCTCCGTTTACATCTTTGGCCGCCGTTCGACAATGACCGTGGCGGTCCAGGCTTGCGGAAGCGGGGGCGAACCCGATCTCAAAGCAAACCCGACAGCGGAGAAACCTCATGACCAAGACATTCGGAGCCACCTCGACCACCGACGAAGTTCTCGAAGGCGTGGATCTCAGCGGCAAGCGCATCCTGGTAACCGGCGTCTCGGCCGGCCTCGGTGTGGAGACCGCCCGCGTTCTGGCAGCGCACGGCGCCCTGGTTGTCGGCGCGGCGCGGGACCTCAACAAGGCCGCGGCGGCGACCGAGCAAGTTCGCGCCCAGGCGAAGAACGGCGGGGGGCTGGAGCTGGTCGAACTCGACCTGGCGTCACTGGCCAGCGTTCGCGCCTGCGCCGACGCCCTGGTCGCCGACGGCAGGCCGTTCGATCTCGTCATCGCCAACGCCGGCGTGATGGCCTGCCCCAAGAGCCAGACAGCCGACGGCTTCGAGACCCAGTTCGGCACCAACCATCTGGGTCACTTCGTGCTCGTCAACCGCATCGCCTCGCTGTTCAAGCCCGGCTCTCGCCTGGTGAACCTGTCCTCGGCGGGTCACCGGTTCTCCGACGTCGACCTCGAAGACCCCAACTTCGAACATACTCCGTATACTGAGTTTGGCGCCTATGGCCGCTCGAAGACCGCCAACATCCTGTTCGCCGTGGAGTTCGACCGGCGCCACAAGGCCGACGGCGTCCGGGCCACGGCCGTGCACCCTGGCGGCATCCAGACCGAGCTTGGCCGCCACATGACGCCGCAAGTCCTCAAGCAGCTGACCGACTCGATGAACGCCGCCAATTCGGCGTCGGGCGCGCCGGCCTTCACCTGGAAAACCATCCCCCAGGGCGCGGCGACATCGGTATGGAGCGGTGTCGTGGCGCCGGCCGACATGGTGGGCGGCCTCTACTGCGAGGACTGCCATGTCGCCGAACCGGCCGAAGGCGCCGACGTGCGGGGCGGTGTCCGTGGCTACGCGCTCGACGCCGACCACGCCAAGGCGCTGTGGGCCAAGAGCGAGGAAATGGTCGGCGAGCGGTTCTGATCGCTCGCCCGGTGCGTCCTGTCGTAAACGGCGTCTCGCTCGACGCGGAAACCCGCTGCGGCCACGACCAGGGTCCGCTCGACATCATCGCCATCAAGATGCGCTGCTGCCACGCCTACTATGCTTGCCGCGAGTGTCACGAC
>JANYFU010000271.1 GCA_025359665.1 Caulobacteraceae bacterium | reverse complement strand
GAACCAAACCCGCCGGCGCCCGTGGTCCCTTGAGCGCCAAGCCCGCCCCGGATGCCACCACTGTTGGACAGCGACCCGCCACCCTGCATGCTGATCGCGGCGTGGCCGAAGATTCCCGTCGAGCGGATCGTGCCGGCATTGGTGATGGTGGCCAGGCTCGGCGTGATCAGGCCGATGCCCTGCAGATAGGCGCCGCTGACGATGCTGACGCCGCTGTAGCTGGCCGACAGGGTGTAACCGGAGGGGAAATTCCCCGATAGAATCTTGGTCGTCACGCCGCACCCCCGATAGCCCGCGCGCCGAGCGCGATGCTGAAACACAAACTTCGTCAGCGTTTCCTATGCCAACCGTGCGCAGCTTGGCCAGAATGACGGAAATCTACGTTTTGTGGGCGAGAACGGCCTCGGCGACGAGGCGGGCGCCCTGAACCTGCATCGCGACCCAAAGCTCGTAGCTGTCGCTCAGCGCCGGATCGAACGCGACGCCGCCGCGGCCAGCGAAGACCAGCAATCCCTCCTGCTCGGCGTCCAAGAGAAGGGTGTTGAGGTGGACGCGGGAGACGCCGCAGCTCCGGGCGAGGTCGGTCTTGGAAAACGTAGCCGCCTCGAGCAGTTGCGTGCGAGCGGAATCCTGGCGGAGCAGAAGACCCTGGAGGATCTTGAGCCCGCCGTCGCGGCTCATGAAGAATTCGATCCGGGGCAGACGCGGGGCGCCCCAGGTCTGCATGAGGGCCGTGATCTCGGCGGTCTTGAAGTAGGCGACCTCCAAGGCGCGATCGTCCGACAGTCGCTTGGCGGCGGCCACGCTATTCGGGTCGATAAGGCCGACCGTGAGGAGCCCGCCGACGGCCCGGTCACGGAGCGCCTCGACGAATGCGGGTCGCAGGATCAGCCACCGCTGCGTCCAGGGAAGCGGCCCCGGAACGACCTCAAGGCGGCCTGTCGCAAGCGCACGCTCGACGAAGGCGGTGATGCGGCCGCGATTCGCCACCCGGCCGGCCACCAGCGGCGCGATCAGGCCAGACAAGGTCAGTCCACCCGGCAAGGCGCTCAGCACATACGCCGCGATATATATGGACGTACGCCCCAGGTCCTTCATCAGCCACCGCGTGGCTGGGTCCATTCGCTGATAGTCGGTGATCGCCTCCGCGGCCAAGGCTTCGGCTACCTCGCGAAACCGGGGGCCGCGCGCCACCTCCCGCAACGCCGCTTCGGAAAACAGGGCCCTGGGACTGAGTCTGGCGGGCGCATCCGAACCATCGTCCGGATCGCCAAGCCGAACCCGGGCGAAACTCGCACCCGCACTGTCGTCCATACCCAGAGGACCCCAAGCTTTTCCGTTACCTGCATAGCCGCCCGGCTCGGCCTTGTCACACCCGTGAAAACACAGTCCCGGGCGCTGCCAGGGCCGGCCGTGGCCCCGGAGGTCTCCGAGCGCCTTTCAGCGAATTCATGCGAGCGATCACGATTTCGTGATATTGAGTTCGCGTAGGCGGAGGAATTGGCGATGCGTTTCCTGATCTTCGCGGTCTCGGTCGCCGCGGTCTTGCTGGCGGGATGCTCGAAGCCAGCCGGTTATTCACGCTATGCCAGCGAGAAGACCGACGCCCGGTTGATCAGACCCCCGCCCGGCGGGGCGAAGGATGGCTCCGACCCGGCCGAAGCCTCGGCCCCTTTGGCTCCCTCGGCGCCCATGCTGGCTTACGCCTATGCTTTCGGCCTTGAGGTCCCGCCGCAAAAGCTGCCGGCGCTCGTCGCGCGGCACCAGGCCGCGTGCGCCTCCGCCGGGGCCTCGGTCTGCCAGATGACCGGTTCGACCCTGGAGCGTCAGGGCCGCGATCAGGTTCACGCCACCCTGACCCTGCGCGCCACGCCGGCCTGGCTGGGGAAGTTCCGCGACGGGCTTGCGCATGACGCCGAGGGGGCCGGAGGGCGGGTCGTTCAGGCCAATGTGACTTCGGAGGACTTGTCCCGCGAGGTCACCGACACCGCCGCGGCGATCCGCGCCAAGACGACCTTGCGCGATCGCCTTCAGGCGATCCTGGACACCCGCCCGGGAAAAACCGCCGATCTGGTGGACGCCGAGACCGCGCTGGCCAAGGTGCAGGGTGAGTTGGACGCCACCCAGTCGGAAATGGCCATGATGCGCCAGAGGTTGGACAGTTCGGTCATCACCATCGAATATCAGTCGGCGGCGGTGCTGGCGCCCGACAGCGTCTGGTCACCGCTCGCCAACGCGGTGGCTCAGTTCGCCTCCACCGCAGTGGCGGGCCTGGCCTTCCTGATCACCTGCATCGCGGCCTTGCTGCCTTGGGTCGTCGTGGTCGGTGGAGCCCTGTGGGTGTTCCGCCGCCCGATGGCCAGGGTGAAGTGGCCATGGCGCCGCAAGGGTCGGCCGGACTAAGCCGCGCCCTGGACGGGCTCGTAGTGGATGATTTCAAGCATGTGGCCATCCGGGTCCTTGAAATAGATCGAATGGCCGTTCTTTTCCGAACCCGAGGCCCTGCCGGGTCCCTTCATGTTGCCGACGGTGTCGAAATTGTCGCCGAACGCCACTTCGGCCGCCTTCAGGCGAGCGACCGTAGCCTCGAGCTCGGCCTTCGACATCGAGAACGCTAGGTGCTGGCTGATCTGGGGCGGGCTCTGGATCAGCTGCAGGACAAGTGTCGGGGACACCCTTAGCAGCGCCAAGGGCTCGTACCGGAGCCGCAGAGTCCGATGGTAGAACCGGACGCTGGCCTCGACGTCGCTGACCGGCAGAATGGTGTGATCCAGCGCGATCGCCACGGTCACACCGACCGCATGAGCAGCGTCATGGCCGCCAGGGCCATGACCTTGGCGGCGGCGACCATGTCGTCGATTCCCACCCATTCGTCGGGCTGGTGGGCCAGTTCGAGCACGCCGGGGCCATAGGCCACGCAATCCTTGAGCTTGCCGATGCGGTCGACGTGCTTCTGGTCGTAGGTGCCGGGAGAACAGATGAACTGCGCAGGGCGGCCGAGCACGCGGGCGATCGCCCGGGCCGTGGCGGTGGCCACCGGTCCGTCCTGGTCGGCCAGGCTGGGCGGCACCGAGAACAGCTCGCGCAGGGCGTAGCGGAAGCCGGGCCGCTCAGCGGCGAGCGCGTCCAGCAGCGAGACCAGTTCGCCCCGCACCAGGTCGATCGGTTCCTCGATCAGAAACCGGCGATCCACCACCATCCGGCAACTGTCGGCCACCAGGGGCGCGGGCAGGCCGTGGGTCAGTTCCCCCTGGCCGCCGTGGACGGAGTTGATGTTGAGGGTCGAGGTTCGCGCGCCGTCGGGCACGACCGGCATGTCCGAGCGCCGCGCCGCCAGCTTGGGATAAAGCTCGGTCTCCATGCGCTCCATCACCGCCCCCATGTGGCGGATGGCGCTGTCGCCCA
>JANYFU010000201.1 GCA_025359665.1 Caulobacteraceae bacterium | reverse complement strand
CCGGGGGGCGGGGGCGGTATCGGCCGGGTCCGGCGGCGAGCCAGGATCCGGACGGTTTCCTCGGGCGTGGGAAGAGCACGGCGCATAAGCCTGTTATAGGCGTGACGATGGCGTCCGTCCCGCGAATCCGAACCCGTCTGCTTTCCTGGTATGACACCCATGGCCGGACCCTGCCCTGGCGGGCCGCCGCCGGCCAGACCCCCGACCCCTATCGCGTCTGGCTGTCGGAGGTGATGCTGCAACAGACCACCGTCGCCCACGCCACCCGCTATTTTCTCGATTTCACCAGCCGCTGGCCGACCGTGCGCGCCCTGGCCGCCGCCGAGGATGGCGAGGTGATGGCCGCCTGGGCCGGGCTTGGCTACTACGCCCGCGCCCGCAACCTGCTGGCTTGCGCGCGGGCGGTGACCGCGAACCACGGCGGGGTGTTTCCAGACGATGAAGCTGCCTTGCGCGCTCTCCCGGGGCTTGGCGCCTATACGGCCGCGGCGGTGGCGGCCATCGCCTTCAACCGGCCGGCCAATGTGGTCGACGGCAATGTCGAGCGGGTGATGTCCCGGCTGTTCGCGGTGGAAACGCCCACGCCGGCCGCGAAGCCCGAACTCGGACGGCTGGCGGCGGGCTTCGTCACCGAGGAACGGCCGGGTGACTGGGCTCAGGCGCTGATGGATCTTGGCGCCACCGTCTGCCGTCCGCGAGCGCCGCTTTGCCTGGTCTGCCCGATCAGGGACCATTGCGCGGCCTTTCGGGTCGGCGAGCCGGGAACCTTCCCTCGCAAGACAGCCAGGGCGGCGCGCCCTCATCGCCATGGCGTTGTGTTCATTCTGACCCGTGGCGATGACGTGGCCCTGGTCCGGCGCCCGCCGATAGGGCTGCTGGGCGGCACGCTCGGCCTGCCGACAACCCCGTGGCGCGAAGCAACCTGGACCCTGGCGGAGGCGAAAACCCACGCGCCGCGGACGGCGTCGTGGCGGGACGTTGGCACGGTCACCCATGTCTTCACCCACTTTTCGTTGGATCTGCGCGTGCTGACGGCGCCGACGCAATCGGCGCCGGACTCGCTGATCTGGATACGCCGCGCCGCAGCCGCGGCCGACACCCCGACGGTGTTCAGGAAGGCGATCGAACTCGCGCCGGGCTGACCCGCGCGCCCTACCCCGTTATCTCCGAACGGACCCTCGCTCGCGGCACGTGGACGATTGTTGGCCGCCAGAGGCGGGAAGGTCGCCGCCGCCACCTTTGGCGTCGGCAATGGACACCACGTCATGGGGTTTGTATGACTAAGTCATAGCGAGACGAGGCCACGATGCGCTCCACACGACCCATGACGATAACCCTGCCGGAGGCCATGGCGCGAGCCGTCAAGGCGCGCGTGGCGTCCGGGGCCTACGCCAGCGACAGCGAGGTGATCCGGGAAGGCCTCCGCGCCCTCGGCGCCCAGGAGCAGGCCGTCGAGCGTTGGCTGGCGTCCGAAGGCGTGGCGCGGTTCGACGCCCACGTCGCCGCGCCGGACGCGACCTTGAGCGCCGATGACGCCCACGGACGATTGCGCGCCCATATGGCCAAACGGTTGAACAAAGATATGGCGTGAAAACCTTTTCCGTCCGGTTCACCGCCGCCGCGATCGACGATCTTGGGGAGATTTTCGATTTCGTCGCCGATCGGGTCGGTTCCCGGATTGCCGAGGGGTTCGCGACACGCCTTGAGGCCGCCTGCCTTTCGCTTGATCTCGCCCCCTACCGCGGAACAGCGAGGGACGACCTGCGGCCAGGATTGCGCACTTTTGGGGTCGAACGACGCGTCACCATACTCTTCACCGTAAACGAGGACCGGGCCGAGGCGGTAATTCTTGGTGTTTTCTACGGCGGGCGAGACCTCGACACCGTCGCGCAAAGCCGCGATGCAGGCTAAGATACATTCTGGCGTCGCCTTCCGCTCGCCCTACCCCACCATCTCCGACCTCACCCTGGCCCGCAGCACGTCGATCGGGGCCAGGCCCTTGTCGGTGCGGATGTGCCAGTAGGTCCAGCCGTTGCAGGCGGGCTGGGCCTGGGCGATGGCGCCCATCTTGTGGATCGAGCCGGTCAGGGAACCGACCATCAGGCTGCCGTCGGCCCGCACCCGCGCCTGGTGCTGGCCCTTGGGGCACCAGAGGGTGTCGCCCGGATTGAGCAGGCCGGCCTCGACGATCTGGCCGAAG
>JANYFU010000200.1 GCA_025359665.1 Caulobacteraceae bacterium | reverse complement strand
ATGGAAATCAGCACGCTGCCGCGATCCTCATAGGCCGCCACCTCGATCAGGGAGCCGTCGGGACTATAGGCGATCGCATTCTCCAGGATGTTGACAATCGCCTGTTCCAGCAAGCCAGGGTCGACCTGCACCACGGCCAGGTCGGCCGGGAAATCACGGGTCAGGCGACGGCCGCCCAGGCGTCGTTCAATCCGCTGGATGGCCGCCCCCAGAACGTCCCTGGCGTCGGTCCACTCGGTGCGGGTGCGCAGGGCGCCGCCCTCCAGGCGGGTCATGTCCAACAGGTCGCCGACGTAGCGGTTCAGCCGTTCTGCTTCCTCGCGGATGCTGATCAACAGGTCGCCGGCGACTCCGGGTTTCAAGGTCGCCCCATAGTCGATCAGGGTGGTGGCCGCCCCCATCACCGTCGACAGCGGCGTGCGCAGATCGTGGCTGATGGAGTTGAGCAAGGCCGCCCGCAGTTTGTCTGAACGGCGCAGCGCCTCGTTTTCCACCGTCGCGGCGGCCAGTTCGGCGCGCTCCAGGGCGACGGCGCCCTGGTCGAGCATGGCGGCGACCAGCCGGTCCTCGCCCATGCCGGTCAGGGGCTTGACCTCGATGCCGGCGACACCCGACCGGCCCCGCACCCCGACCAGCGGCCGGAATGTCCAGCTAAGTTGTGGCAGGGTGCCGGTGCCGGCTCCGGCCGCCTCGCCACGATCCCAGGCCCAGCGCGCCGCCGTCATCTCGGTGGTGGACAGCACCACCTCTCCCGGGGCGCTGGCCGCCTGACCCAGATCCCGGCCGACGTCCCGCCCCAGGTCCTGGCCCTGGGGCAGCAGCACCACGGCCCGCCCGCCGGAAGCCGCCGAAGCCTGCTCGGCCAGAACACGCGCGGCCTCATCCTGGTTGGCGGCGCCCGACAAGCGGCGACTGGCGGCCAGCAGGGCGGTGACGGCCGCCGCGCGTCTGGACGACAGTCGCGCCTGATCGCGAACCCGCCCGGTCAGCCAGCCCGAGGCGGCGGCCACCGCGAAAAAGATCGTGAAGGTCAGGACATCGGCGGCATGTCCGATCCGCAGAGAAAACCGGGGTTCGAGAAAAAAGTAGTTGTAGGACAGCATGGCCAGGACCGAGGCGAACAAGGCGGGCCTGAACCCGAAGGTCAGGCCGCTGACCAGGACGCTGGCGAGGAAGATCATCGCCAGGTCGCCGCCGGCCGAAAACCGGTCGAGGCCAAACGCCAGGCCGGTGGCGGCGGCCACCAGCAGGAAACCGCCTACATAGCCCGACCATCGACGCCAGGCCCCGGCCTCGGCGGGCGGAGACGCCGGTTCAATACGCGCCGTGTCGGGCGCGCCGCCGCTGACGAAGTGTAGGGCGGCCCCACCCGAACGCCGAAGCAGGGCGTTGGCGAGAGAACGGCCGAGCAAGGTGCGCCAGGTGCTCTCGCGGGACTTGCCGATGACGATCTGAGTGACGTTGTTGCGCGCCGCGTAATCGAGGATCGCGCCCGGCAGGTCGTCGCCGGTGAGGACGACGGTGGTTCCGCCGAGCTGTTCAGCCAGTTTTACCGCCTCGCCAACCCATCGCGCCGACTGCGGATCGCCGGGCGAGCGGTTCGGGCGTTCGACGTGGGCCACGACCCAGGGGCCGTCCATCAGATCGGCCAGACGCCGGCCGGCCCGCACCAGGGAGCTGGCCATGGCGTCGCCGGCGATCAGGACCAGGATGCGCTCGCCCGCCGCCCAGGGACCCTCGATGCCCTGGCGACGCATGGCGCCAACCATCTGGTCATCGACGGTCTGGGCGGCCCGCCGCAGAGCCATCTCACGCAAGGCGGTGAGGTTCTCGGGTTTGAAGAAGTTGTTGCTGGCCAGGGCGGCGGTCTCGGCCATGTAGACCTTGC
This sequence comes from Caulobacteraceae bacterium, assembly GCA_025359665.1. GTDB lineage: Bacteria > Pseudomonadota > Alphaproteobacteria > Caulobacterales > Caulobacteraceae > Acaudatibacter. The sequence continues at coordinate 527 of JANYFU010000200.1, read as the reverse complement.
CGGCGTGCAGACGCTCCAGCAGTTCCTGGGGCGTGATGTCGACCAGTTCGATCTCGTCGGCGGCGGACAGGGCCGAGTCGGGGACGGTTTCGCGGACCCGGACGCCGGTGATCTTCCAGACCACATCGACCAGGCTTTCGAGATGCTGGACGTTCAGGGTGGTGTCGACGTTGACGCCCGCGACCAGCAGTTCCTCGACATCCTGCCAGCGCTTGGGATGGCGAGAGCCCGGGGCGTTGGTGTGGGCGTATTCGTCGACCAGAAGCAGGGATGGACGCCGCCGCAGCGCGCCGTCCAGGTCGAACTCCATCAGCTGGCGGCCGCGATATTCGATCGGCGCCCTGGGCAGAACCTCAAGACCGTCGAGCAGCGCTTCGGTTTCGCGGCGACCGTGAGTCTCGACCACGCCGACGGCGACGTCGGCGCCCTCCAACATCCGCCGCCGACCCGCCGACAGCATTTCGTAGGTCTTGCCGACCCCGGGCGCCATGCCGAGGTAGACTTTCAGACGGCCACGTCCCTGCTTC
>JANYFU010000187.1 GCA_025359665.1 Caulobacteraceae bacterium | reverse complement strand
GGTCATGAAATACAGGTTCGCGCCTGACACCGCTGCCGACAGCCCCTGGGCGTAGGCGCGCAGGACCGGAGTCAGATAGGCGTCGGCCACCGCCGTTTCGGCGCGGGGCAGGAAGCGGGGCAGGGGAGAGGCCCCGCTGGCGGTGACCACCGTCGCGAAGCCCGCCTCACGAGCGATGGCGGCCGCGCGGTTTTCATGCAGCGGGTTGAGGTCGGCGTGAAGGAGGGCAATGGCGACGCTCTCGAAACCGGCCTGGGCGGCGCTCTTCAGGTCCGAGGCCAGGGCTGACTCATCCAGGGACCTGAGGATGGCGCCGTCCGCCGCCAGACGCTCGTCGGCTTCGATGACGCCGGCATGCAGCGGGGCGGGCTTGACGATATCCAACGCGAACAGGTCCGGGCGGGCCTGTTCGCCAATTTCGAGCGCGTCCCCGAAACCCGCCGTGGTGACCAGCAGGGTGCGGGCGCCCTTGCGCTCCAGCAGCGCGTTGGTGGCCACGGTCGTTCCGACCTTGATCGCCTCCACCCGTTCGGCCGGGAACGCTTCCCATGGCGCGACCGCCAGCAGGCGGCGCATCGCTTCCACCGCTGCGTCGCCATAGGCGGGTGATTGCGAGGGAAGTTTCAGGGTCTCGAGGCGGCCCTCGGGCGTTCGGCCGATGACGTCGGTGAAGGTGCCGCCGCGATCGATCCAGAAACTCCAGCCGGAAGGCGCGGGGTCACCAGGTGTCATGGTCGGGGGGCGTCATGGTCGGGGAAGGTCACTTCCTCTTGATCGGATGGGGGCGAGATTTGCGCGCCCGGCGGTTGACGTGGCGGACAGAAGGCCCAACTATCCATAAGTCCGCCACAAAGCGGCGTCAGGTTAGGTCCATGCAACGCTGGTCACGACGCTTCAAGCCCACGTCTTCGCTTTTGCGGGGACTGACATGGATCGCCGGCGCGGTCGCCGGCCTGGCGGCGGCGGCCATCGCCGCCGTGCTCGCCGTGTTCTTCGCCGCCACGATGATGGTGGTGGCGTTCATGGCCTCGATTCTGCTGGCCCTGGCCGCCACGGCCGTGCGCGCCCGGCGCGTGGTTCGCGCGCCCGCCGCCGATCCCAATGTCATCGAAGCCCGTAATGTCGGCGGCCATTCCTGGGTCGCCTATGGCTGGGACGACCGCCGCCGCTAACCGGGCCGGGCGATACGCCGCTTGCCCTTCCCCTTGCCCTTGCCCTTCGGGGCGAGGCTCTCCTAAAGGGTCCGTGCAAAACCTCTTAGGGAGAAAAACATGATCGGTATCGTCGCTACGCTGAAGGTCCAAGAGGGCAAGGGTCCGGACTTCGAAGCGGTGTTCCTGGAACTGGCCGGCAAGGTGCGGGCCAATGAGCCGGGCAATGTGTTCTACCAGCTCACCAAAAGCCGGGCCGACGCCGACACCTATAAGGTGCTTGAGCTCTACAAGGACCAGGACGCGCTTAGCGCCCACGGCCAGACCGACCATTTCAAGGACCTGGGCCGCAAGATGGGCGCTTTCCTCGCCGGTCGCCCGGACGTTGAATACCTCGACGCCGTGGTCTGAACCCGCAATCGCCCGGCGGCTTCATCGAAGTCGTCGGGTTGGTTTCGCCTAAGCCGATTTACTGGCAAGCCACCTTGGCGGCGACGTAACGCCCGGCCTGGGCATCCCAGCGCCAGCCATCACAGTTATAGCCTTGCGGCGCCTGGGGCGCGTCGTAGTAGTCCTGTGGGGGTGGCGGAGGCGGCGGGGCCGCATAACCCTCGTCATAGCTGTCGTACTGGTCGTAATAGTACGGCGCGGCCAGGGTGGCGCCGATGCCAAAGCCAAGGCCGCCCCACAGCCACGGATCGTAATAGCCGCCATAGTATCCACGGCCATAGCCTCCACCATAACCATAGTAACCGCCGCCGTAGCCGCCATAACTACCGTGGCCTCCATGACCGCCGTGTCCGCCGCCGTCGTGTTCACCGCCCCCTTGATGGCCCGTGCCCTGCCCACCTCTGAAACCGCCCTGAGGCGCGCTGCCCTGAGGCGCGCCGCCCTGGAACCCGCCAGCTTGTGGACGCCCGCCCGAAACGGGGCTGCCTCCCCCACCGCGAAATCCACCGGACTGTGGCGCGCCACCCGCCTGTGGTGAGCCCCCCTGAGGACCCCTGCCAGAATCACCGCGGTCGCGATTCTGGGCCAAGACCCCCGAGGTGGCCATGATGGCGATGGCGGCCACCGCCGCTTTCAGCGCAACACGCATGTTATGTTCCTGTCTGGCCCGTGGGCCGGTGATCCGATAGTTCATCGCAGAGAGAGCCAATGAACCTGAACCCCTGCTGAACGGCTGGGATTGCCATTTGGGTCCATGATCTGTCCTGCTTCAAGAGTGTTTAGTTTTTCTGGCGGGGCAATCCGCGGACAGCCGTTTAGATCACCCGTATGACGATAGAACCTCTCTTCGCGCCGTTCACCTTCAAGGGCCTCGCCCTGCCCAATCGCCTGGTCATGGCGCCGATGACCAGGTCCCAATCGCCGGGCGGCGTACCGACGCGGGACGTCGCCGACTACTATGCCCGCCGGGCGGCGGCGCAGATCGGCCTGATCGTCACCGAGGGCACGGGCGTGGCCAGGCCAGCCAGCCTGAACGATCCGAATATTCCCCGTTTTCATGGCGAGTCAGAACTGGCCGCCTGGAAGACGGTATCCGACGGGGTCCACGCCGCTGGCGGCTTTATCGCTCCCCAGCTCTGGCACGTGGGCGCGGTGCGCAGCCGTGATCCAAACTGGAGCCCGCCCGGCGACTATGACAGTCCCTCGGGGCTTTCCAGCCCGGGTCACAAATTCGGCGAGCCGATGACCGATGCCGAGGTGGCCGACGCCATCGCCGCCTTTGCGACGGCCGCCGGCGACGCCCAACGCCTCGGGTTCGACGCGGTCGAACTGCACGGCGCCCATGGTTATCTGATCGACCAGTTTTTCTGGGAAGGAACCAACCAGCGCGACGACACTTTCGGCGGCGCTAAAATTCCCGAGCGCGCCCGTTTCGCCGCCGAGATCATCAAGGCGGTGCGCGCCGCCACGGGACCGCACTTCCCGATCATCATCCGTCTCTCGCAATGGAAGCAGCAGGATTTCACCGCCCGCCTCGCCCAGACTCCGGACGAGATGACCGCCTGGCTGCGGCCCCTGGTCGATGCCGGGGCCGACATGCTGCATTGCTCGCAGCGACGGTTCTGGGAACCGGAATTCGATGGCTCCGACCTGAACTTCGCCGGCTGGGCCAAAAAGCTTACAGGCGTTCCCACTATCACGGTCGGGTCTGTCGGCCTCACCGGCGATTTCATCAACGCCTATGGCGGTGAATCCTCCAAGCCCGCTTCCCTCGATGAACTGGTCCGGCGTCTCGACCGCGGCGACTTCGATCTGGTGGCCGTGGGCCGCGCCGTCCTACAGGACCCCAACTGGGCCGTAAAAGTGCGCCAGGGCCGCCAGGACGAACTGATGGATTTCAGCCCGAAAGCCATGGCGACGCTTTACTGATACTTGAGTACTAGCCGGCTGATTCGAACCGGCGGGCGCCCCCACCACCGCTTCGCGATCCCCCTCCTCCAAGGAGGGAGGGGAACCATGGTTGCGATATCAACGGAAGCTCTCTTCCCCCTCTGGAGGAAGTCCGCCCGAAGGGTGGGATGGGGGCTCCAGCCTGGCGGCACGCCTCAACCACCCAAGCCGTGCCGCTCGGCACGCGTCGCGTCGTCAGCGGGGCTGAAACAGCTCGACCACGTTGCCCGATGGATCTTCCACCAGGATCTGGCTTCCTCCCGGGCCGGTCACGATGTCGTTGCGAAACGCCACGCCCTGGTTTCTCAGAGTCGCGACCAGCGTTTCAAGGTCGGAAGTCTCTACGACGAAACGGTTCCAACCGCCGGGCGAAGGCGTCCTTCCGTCCGGCATCGGCCTGGCCGCCGAGGCGGCCGGGCCGGCGAGCCACAGATTGAGATCACCCTGGCGGAGGATCGCCATGGCGGGGCCGAACTGCTGGGCAACCTGAAAGCCGAGGGCGTCTCGATAGAAGGCCAGGGCGGCCTCGACATCGTGAACCAGATAGCGAACCGTGACGGCCATAGCCGCTCTCCCTACCGTTTTGTAGAGACTAAACCCGGGGGCGGCGGTTTGGAAATGGCCGGTGGGGTTTCAAAATTCGACGTCCAGTTCCTCGACCTCGTCCGGTTCCTGCATGGCGGCGCGCTTCCAGTCGGCCATCACCGGCAGAGCCAGGATGCGGTCGCGATAGGCGGCGCAGGCCGGATCGAGGGCCACGTCATAGGTCGCGAACCGGGTGCAAACCGGGGCATACATGGCGTCGGCCACTGATAGGGCGCCGAACAGATAGGGTCCTTCCGACTGGGCCAGCTGCTCGCGCCAGATCATGGTGATGCGGTCGACGTCCGACTGCGCGCCGGCCCACACCTTGAAGCCGGGGTGATGGGCCTTGAGGTTCATCGGCAGGGCGGCGCGCAGATTGGCGAACCCCTGGTGCATCTCGCCGCTGATCGATCGGCAGCGCGCCCGTTCGGAGCGATCCTTTGGCAACAAACCCGCCTTTGGCGCCACCTCGTGGAGGAATTCGGCCATCGCCAGGGTGTCCCAGATCTTGACGCCATCATAGTTCAGGCTGGGCGTCAGAAAGGACGGCGCCAGCAGTAAAAGTTCGGCGCGGGCCGCGGCGTCGTCGATCGGCAGGCTGACCGTCTCGAACGGCACGCCCGCGAATTTGCACAGCAGCCAGCCCCTGAGCGACCAGGACGAGTAGTTGCGGCTGCTGATGGTCAGCGTGGCTTTGGCCATGCGCGGCTCCTGGCCCTCCCGGTGGTACGGTTGAACCCTGATCTAGGTAGGAAAGCCGCCCGCGTCCAATCGATCGCGCGGCTAAGGACATATCCGGCGGGAATGGCGCGAATACCGGCGCCAAGGCCTCCCGAACGCCATCTATCAGGACTGGGCTTCCCTCGCCGCCTCGTTACGGCGATTGTGTTCTGGAGTTGGCTTTGGGCCGGCGGACCGCGAGGTGCAATGCGCTACAGAGCCTTTCAGGCCCAGGTGGATATGATGGCTCCGGCCCGGCTGGCGGCCGGTATGGCCGGCGCCGCCTTTGGCTTTGGGCCGGCTTGGTTGCGCCAGATCCCGCCTTTGGGGCAGATCGCCGCCGGATTGGAAATGGTCAGCCGCGCGGGACTGACCCACGAGCGGCCGGCCTATGGATTCACCTCGGTGCGCGTCGATGGCGAGGATCGCCTGGTTCGGGAACAGGTCGTGACCGGCACGCCGTTCGGCGATCTGGTGCGGTTCCGCAAGGACGGCGACCCGGAGCAGCCCAGGATTCTGCTGGTGGCGCCGCTGTCGGGCCACTTCGCGACGCTGCTCAGGGGCACGGTCGAAACCCTGCTGCCCGAGAACGATGTCTATATCACCGATTGGAAGAACGCCCGCGACGCGCCGCTTTCCGCCGGGCCGTTCGGTTTCGACGAGTATGTCGCCCACGTGATTGCTTTTCTGGAGGCCATCGGCCCCGGCGCTCATCTGCTCGGCGTCTGCCAGCCCTGCGCCCACGCCCTGGCGGCGGTGGCGATCATGGCCGAGGACGACAACCCGGCCACGCCGCTCAGCATGACCCTGATGGCCGGTCCGGTCGACACGCGCGTCAACCCGACCAAGGTCAACGAACTCGCCCAGAACCATCCGATCGACTGGTTCGAGAAGGAGCTGATCTCCACGGTTCCGGCCCGCTACGCCGGCGCCGGCCGCCGGGTCTATCCGGGGTTTGTGCAGCTGACCGCGTTCATGCTGATGAATCTGGGCCGGCATTCGGACGCTCACGTCGATATGTACTCGCACCTCGCCGCCGGCCGGACGGTGGAGGCCGAGGCGGCCAAGACGTTCTACGACGAGTATTTCGCCGTTCTGGACCTGACGGCGGAGTTCTATCTCGAGACCGTGTCCCGGGTGTTCCAGGATCACCTGTTGCCCAGGGGCGAGCTGGTCTGGCGTGGCCGCAAGGTCGATCCCGGCGCCATCCACCGCACGGCCCTGTTCACCGTCGAAGGCGAGCGCGACGACATCTGCTCGGTCGGCCAGACGGTCGCGGCCCACGCGCTGTGCGCCAACATCTACGCCAACCGCAAACGCCACCACCTCCAGCCCGGTGTCGGTCACTATGGCGTTTTCAACGGCAAGAAGTGGCAGAGCCAGATCTATCCGCTGGTCAGGAACCTGATCCTCGCCACCAACTGAGCCGGTTCAGGCCTCCAGCAAAGCGGCGGGTTCGGCCGCGAAACAGGCGATCGTCCGGCGCAGGCCCTCGTTCAGGCCGACACTCGGGCTCCATCCCAGTTCGCGCAATGCGGCTCCGATATCCGGGCGTCGGCGTCGCGGATCATCGGTGGGTAGCGGGCTGAACGCGATGCGAGAGCGACTTCCAGCCAGTTCGATGATCCTTCCGGCCAGCGCGGAAATCGTCAATTCGCTCGGATTTCCCAGATTGATCGGTCCGATCAGATCGTCATCGCTGTCCATCATCCTGATCAGGCCCTGGACCAGATCGTCTACATAACAGAACGAGCGCGTCTGCGATCCGTCGCCATAGATGGTGATCGTTTCACCGTTCAGGGCCTGGCGGATGAATTTCGGAATGACCCGGCCGTCGTCTCGGGACATGCGCGGGCCATAGGTATTGAAGATCCGCACTACCTTGGCCTTGACGCCATATTGCCGGTGATATTCGAAAAACAGCGTCTCGGCGCAGCGCTTGCCCTCGTCGTAGCTGGCCCTCGGGCCGATCGGATTCACATTGCCCCAATACGATTCCGCCTGGGGGTGTTCGAGGGGGTCGCCGTAGATTTCCGAGGTCGACGCCTGGAGGATGCGCGCGCCGGTCTCGCGGGCGACATCCAGCAGGTTGATGCTGCCCTGGACATTGGTTTTCAGGGTTTTGATCGGGTCGCGTTGATAGTGCGTCGGCGAGGCGGGGCAGGCCAGATTGAAGATCGCGTCCACGTCGATCAGGATGGGATCTATCACATCGTGATGGCGGAACTCGAAATTGGTGTGTCGATGTAGGTCCGATATGTTTCCGAGGCTGCCGGTGACTAGATTGTCGATACAGATGACGTCAACGCCAACGCTCAATAGCGTTTCGCAAAGCAAAGACCCGATAAAGCCGGCGCCGCCCGCAACGGCGGCCCGCCGGAAATTTTTCGGTGTCATCGAATAGGTCATCGAATGATACTTTGCGGCGCCCGCCGGTTTTTTACCAAGAGGTTTCCATTATGAAACAGGCCCGTTCATCCAACGCCGCCAAACCCGGTGAAATGCTTCAGGAGCGGCGGCGTGAACGATAATCTTGGCAATCCGGTATCGACCGACGACGGGGCGATTCTGGCCGGTGTCGATGATTTTGTTCTGGGATTCCTGCGTTACGAGACGCGGGCCGCCGGAATCTTGAAAACGGCGGCGGCCGCGCCGGACTCGGCCTTGGCCAACGCCTATGCCGCCGCCCTCTTCATGCTGCTGGAATCGCCTCAGGGACCCGTGCGCGCGCGGCCGTTTCTAGACGCAGCCGAGCGCGCGCCGGGCGCCAACCCCCGCGAGCGGGCCTTCATTGAATTTCTTCGCGCGTGGCTGGAGGACGACGTTCCCCGTGCTCTTGGCCTGAGCGAGGCCATTGTCGACCAATGGCCTCGCGACCTGGTGACGGTGAAATTGCACCAGTATCTGACCTTCGGCGCCGGCGACGCGCCGGCCATGCTGCGCATCGCGATGAAGGCGGCGCCGGCCTGCGCGGACGTCCCGCAGGTTCACGGCATGCTGGCCTTCGGTTTCGAGCAATGCCACCTGCTGAGCGACGCCGAGGCTGCGGCGACCAAGGCGTTGTCGATGACATCACGCGAGCCGTGGGCTCAGCACGCCCTGGCCCACGTCATGCTCACCCAGGGCCGGATCGACGAGGGCGCGCGGTTCATGGCCGGGGCGTCCGATACCTGGACGGGCCTCAACTCGTTCATGGTCACGCACAACTTCTGGCACCTGGCGTTGTTCCAGCTCAGCCAGGGGCGGGTCAAAGAGGTGCTGAAGATCTACGACACCCAGTGCTGGGCTCACGACCGCGGCTATTCCCAGGATCAGGCGGGCGCGGTTTCCCTGCTGGCGCGGCTGGAGTTGGCGGGCTTCGAGGTCGGCGATCGGTGGATCAACCTGGCCGACCACCTGGCCGCCCGGGGCCTCGACGTGGAGCAGCCGTTCTTGTCGTTGCACTATCTCTATGGCCTGGCCCGCGCGGGTCGACCGGAGGCCGAACCCCTGCTCGAAGCCTTCCGGCGCCGGGAGCGCCAGGCGCCGCCGTTCAGCCGCGCGGCCTGGGCCGATGTGGCTCTGCCGGTGGCCGAAGGCGTCATAGCCTATCTCGCCGACCGTCCGGACGAGGCGGTGCGCCATCTCGACCGCGCCATGCCCAACCTGGCCCGGATCGGCGGCAGCCACGCCCAGCGCGACCTGTTCGATCAGATTCGCCTCGCGGCCCAGACCGCCGCCGGTCGCTGGGCCGAGGTTCAGCAGGCCCTCGAACTTCGCCGCGCGCGTGAGCCGGACGGCGCGTCGCTCAACCGCCAGCTCGCCCGCGCCTATGAAGCCTTGGATCTGCCGGCTCAGGCCGCTGAGGCCCGGCGTCGCGCCGGATAGATCAAATTGCTCCGCCGGTTCGGAGTCGTTGAATGGCATCCTGGTCGTAGCCAAGGCCGGTCAAGATTGCTTCAGTATGCGCACCCACGGCGGGGACATCGCCCATCACCGGCGCCACATCCGACAGGCTGGCGGGCGGACGAAGGGCCGCGATTGGCCCGTTTGGTGTCATCACTTCGCGCCAGCGATCGCGGGCCGCCAGTTGCGGATGGTCCCAGACATCGGCCATGGCGTTCATCGGTGAACTGCCGATCTCGGCGCCCTCCAACAACGCCTCGACTTCGGTAACGGTCAGGCCGGCGAAACGGCTTTCGATCAGCTCCGTCAATTCGGCCCTGTTGGCCACCCGCCGAGGATTGTCGCTGAAGCGGGGATCATGGGTCAGTTCGGGCTTGCCAAGCACCCCCTGACAGAACCGCGCCCACTCGCGTGGGTTCTGCAGACCGAAGATCACCATGCCGCCATCGCCGACCCGGTGGGGTCCATAGGGGGCGACCGAAGGGTGGCTGGCCTCGCCCCGCGCTGGTTCGCAACCGCCATAGTGGCTGAAATACAGCGAGTTGCTCAACCATTCGGTGAGGGCCTCGAACATCGACACCTCGACCCGGAGGCCCTCGCCGGTGCGGCCGCGCTGTAGCAGCGCCGCCAGGATACCCGAATGGTTGAGCAACTCGCTGTATTTCAGCCACTACGGCGGTTCCGAACCGGCGCGGGGCGAGGCCAGC
>JANYFU010000180.1 GCA_025359665.1 Caulobacteraceae bacterium | reverse complement strand
CTGAGGCTGAAAACTTGATCATAGCAAACTTGCTATAATCCTCAACCCACCTACCCGTCGAACAATCCCGGACCCTGAGCGATCGTATAGCCGATCGCCGAACGGCCTGATGAACGTCGGAGCCCTATCGACCTCGGGGCAGCTTGTCGGCGACGCGATCCTGAAGCGCTCGGGCGAGGTCGCGCCCAATACGGTGGTCTACAGCTCGCCCCAACTGACCATCGCTCTAGACCGATAGAAAACCGACAGATCGAGTCCGGGGCCGTTTTCTGTGACGATGGGGATTGCACCGAGACGTCGCTCGGCGTCGGCGTCGGTGTCATTCAGTTCGTCGGCATCGATATCGAGCTGCACGGCGCCCTCGTCGGCGCGACCAAGGTCAATGGCCAGATCCGGGGCGGCCAGGTCACCGCCCAGCATCAAGCCTCGCGCGAAAACCTATTTTCCGCCAATATCCCCCCGTTTCGAGCCATATCTCGACAGCCAACGACAATACCGGAGGAAATACCGATGGGTAGAGCGTTCAATATCGTCATGCGGATCTTCAGCTCCCTCCTGGGCCTGCTGGTCATTTTCATGGGTCTGGTCTGGATCGGACAGGGCCTGCACATCGGGCCGGAGGCGATCATGCGCGGCTTCATGGTCAGCGACCCGAAGTGGGCGCTGTATGGCGCGGCCCTGGCCGCGCTCGGCGTCGGCCAGGTGATCTGGACCAACACCCGCCGGGGTTAAGTCTGACCCGCGGCCCACGCAGCGTTTCGGGCGCCACCACAGCTAAGATTCATCGGAGAAAATCTATTTAGGGTCGGTGCATTGCGACACCTACTAACTCGCCGGTCTCGAGTTGGAGGGAACGGAATGCGTCTCAAAAAGTCACTGCTGGTTACGGCCCTGGTGGCCGTGGTTTCTCTGGTCAATCCGGCGTTTGGCCAGCAGCAGCCCTACCAGGGGCAGGTCGGCCGCACGCTGGCGGAATCGAAGGAATGGTGGCCGGAGCCGGTGCGGCCCGCCGCCGGGTCGCCGAACGTGGTATGGATTCTGCTGGACGACGTCGGGTTCGGCGCATCGAGTGCTTTCGGCGGCGCGATCAGCACGCCGACCTTCGAGGCGCTGGCGCAGCAGGGCGTACGCTTCACCAACTTCCACACCACCGCGATCTGCGCGCCGACCCGGGCCGCGCTGCTGACGGGGCGCAACAGCTCGTCGGTTCACGAGGCGGGATTTTCCCACACCATTCTATCGGCGGGATTTCCCGGCTGGGACGGGCGCGTGCCTGCTGAAGACGGGACGATCGCCGAGATCCTTCGCGACAAAGGCTACGCCACCTTCGGGGTCGGCAAATACGGCGTCACGCCGGACGAGGAAGCGACCGACGCCGGGCCCTTCGACCATTGGCCGACAGGCAAGGGCTTCGACCATTTCTTCGGGTTCCTGAGCTCGCAAACCGACCAGTACAAGCCGGATCTGATCATGGACCAAGCCCACGTCAAACCTGACGGCCGCCATCTCAACGAACAGATCACCGACAAGTCGATCGACTATATCGACCGCGAGAAGAAGGCAGCTCCCGACAAGCCGTTCTTCCTGTACTACGCCCCCGGAGCGACGCACGCGCCGCACCAGGTCGCCGCGGAATGGAGCGACAAATACAAGGGCCAGTTCGACGAGGGCTGGGATGTCTATCGCCAGAAGGTGTTCGCGCAGCAAAAGCGGCTGGGAATCATACCGGCCAATGCGATCCTGCCCGATCGCAATCCCACGGTTAAAGCCTGGGCGTCGCTGTCGCCGGAGGAGCGCAAGCTATATGCGCGGTTCATGGAGGTCTACGCGGACTATCTGACCTATACCGACCATGAGGTCGGCCGTCTGATCGACCACCTGAAAGCGGTTCATCAGTACGACAACACGATTTTTATCGTAATGATCGGTGACAACGGCGCCAGCAAGGAAGGCACGTTCTACGGAGACATCGATCGCAGTCTGGTCGCCAAGCCGATGAGCGATGCGGAAAATCTTAAGTACAATCTCGCCAAGATCAACGAGATCGGCACACCCGACTCGTCCGAAGGCAACTATCCACTCGGCTGGGCGCAGGCCGCGAACACGCCTTTCCGGTTCTGGAAGTCAGACGCCAACAGCGAAGGCGGCACGCGCAACCCGATGATCATCAGCTATCCGAAGGTGATCGGGCACGGTGGAGAGATCCGCACGCAGTACGGACATGTCATCGACATCCTGCCCACGACGCTCGAACTGCTGCATCTGACAGCGCCCGACACCCTTCGCAGCGTCCATCAGCAGCCGATCCAGGGCACATCACTGGCCTATGCGCTGGACGACGCGAACGCGCCCTCGCGGCACAAGACGCAGTATTACTATATTTTCGGCTCACGGGCGATCTACCAGGACGGCTGGAAGGCCTCGCTGGCCTACCCCAACCATTTCGTGACCGGCGGCCCCGACGCGGGCAAGCAGTTCGATGAGAACGCCTGGGAGCTGTACAATATAAACGAGGACTACACCGAGCGTTTGGACCTGGCCAAGAAATACCCTGAGAAGGTCGCCCAGATGCGAGCCCTGTTCGAGCAACAGGCGCGGGACCATCAGCTCTATCCGCTGATAAGCTGGGATGACGTGCTGAATATGAGGATTCACCGCAGCAAGGACAGCAAGTCCCTGAAGGAAGAAATAGACAAGATCGGCGCGCACCACCCCGACACCAACTGAAGCGCCGCCGTGGAAATGTCCTTCGTGCCCGGCGGCGTGGTCACGATGGGCTCCGACCGTCATTATGCCGATGAGGCCCCGGCGCGGCGGGTTCGGGTCGATGCGTTTCGGATGGATCGCACGCCGGTGACCAACGCCGCGTTCAAGCGCTTTGTCGACGCCACCGGCTATATTACGTTCGCGGAAAGACCGCCTTCGGCTGCGGACTATCCAGACGCCCCGCCGGAAATGCTGCGCGCCGGGTCGGCGGTGTTCGTCAAGCCGCGGGGGCCGGTGGCCTTGCGGGACCCGTCACACTGGTGGCGTTTCGAGTTCGGAGCGAATTGGCGTCGTCCGAACGGGCGCAAAAGTTCGATTGCTGGCCTGATGCAGCATCCGGTTGTCCACATTGTCCACGAGGATGCCGTCGCCTACGCGACATGGGCGGGCAAACGACTGCCGACCGAAGCGGAGTGGGAGTTCGCGGCGCGAGGCGGGCTGGAAGACGCCGACTATGCCTGGGGTCCGGAGTTCGAGCCCGAAGGGCGGGCCCGCGCCAACTATTGGCAGGGAGAATTTCCGTGGCAGGAACTGAAGCCCTTCAGAGGCGCCCGCACGACCCCCGTCACCGCTTTCGAGGCCAATGCCTATGGGCTCCATGACCTGATCGGCAACGTCTGGGAACTGACCGATGACTGGTACACGCCCGGCCATCAAGCCAATCCCAGCCCCTGTTGTGTCAGCGAAAATCCGCGCGGCCCCCGGCAAAGCGACCTCGACCGGGCGCCTGGACCACGGAAGGTGATGAAGGGCGGCTCGCACCTGTGCGCGCCCAACTACTGCCAGCGCTACAGGCCGGCCGCCCGCTATCCGCAGGCGCTCGACACCTCGACCACACACGTCGGTTTTCGGTGCGTAGCGGACGCCTGAGGCGCCAGGCTCGCCGAGATTCTCATCAAATGATTTGACAGCCCGTGAGCCGACGCAGAGTGTGGAGCAATCTAATATAACAACGGGCTTTGGTTTTACTCGATCGATTCAGGATCGCGTGGGGGTTATAAATCTTGAACTATGATCGGTATTCTGTCGATAAAACCGGAAAGATTGGCGCGGTCGAGGTGTCTTCAGCACCTGTAATAGACTCAGTAACGACTCCGACCTACGAACTCTACTCGACGCTCTCGGGCGGAGTGCTCAAGATTTTCGGCTCCGACGGCGCCGCGACCGGGGTACAGCTGGCGGCCACGAACGGCTCGGGCGTTCAAACCGTAAACAACCTCGGGTCGATGAATGGGAGGGACCTGTTCGTGCTGGCCGACAGCAGCGGCGACCGGCTGTTCATCGCGGATGGATTCGGCGCCCATCTGGTGAGCACCACGCCGATCAACGGAATCACCTCGGTGTCGGTGCTGGGTGTCGGCTCGCCACCGGGTGGCCTTCCGTCCCAGCTCTATTCGACCCTCTCAGGCGGGGTGTTCAAGGTCTTCGCCACGAATGGCTACGCGGCCCCATTGCAATTGGCGGCCACGAACGGGGCGGGTGTTCAGGCCGTGAACAATCTTGGGTCCATCAACGGTTCCGACCTGTTCGTGGTGGCCGACAGCAGCGGCTACCGGCTGTTCGGCTCGGGCGGGACCGCAGCCACCACCTACCTGTTGAGCACCACGCCGATCAACGGAACCACCTCGGTGTCGCTGATGGCGAGCGACGGCTCAGTTGGGTACTACTCGACCCTCTCGGGCGGTGTGACGAGGGTGTTCAGCACCAACGGGGCCAGCACCGGGGTGCAGTTGGCGGCCACGAACGGCGCTGGCTCCGCGTACAACCTCGGATCGATCAACTACTACGACCTGTTCGTGGTGGCGGACGGCGGCGGGTACCGGTTGTACAGTTCCACCCTTGGAAACCTGGCCGGCACCCATCTGCTGAGCACCACGCTGATCAGGGGAACCACCTCGCTGTCGCTGATGGCGAATGAATACACAGTGGGCGCCGGCGCGCACCTGCTCTACTCGACCCTGCAGTTCGGCGTGTCCGGGGTGTTCAGCACCGACGGCGCCTCGGCCGTTCAGTTGGCTTCCACGAACGGGCCGGGCTCCGTGAACAACCTCGGGTCGATCAACCAACACGACCTGTTCCTGGTGGCGGACAGCAACGGGGACCGGCTGTACGGCTCGGATGGAACCGTGGCCACCACCCATTTGCTGAGCGCCACGCCGATCAGCGGAACCACCTCGGTGTCGCTGATGGCCACCGTCACGGGCCTTGGCCTGACCACGCGCCAACTCTATTCGACCCTCTCGGGCGGTGTGATCAAGGTTCTCAGCACCGACGGCGCCGCGGCCGGGGTGTGGCTAGCGTCCACGAACGGGTCGGGCGTTCAAACCTTGAACAACCTCGGTTCGATCAACGGCAGCGACCTGTTCGTGCTGACCGACAGTAGCGGCTACCGGCTGTTCATCGCGGATGTCTACGGCGCCCATCTGGTGAGCACCACGCCGATCAACGGGATCACCTCGGTGTCGCTGCTGGGTGTCGGTACGCCCCTGAGCGGCCCTCAGCACCAGCTCTACTCGACCCTCTCGGGCGGCGTGTTGAAGGTCTTCGCCACGAACGGCGCCCTGGCCGGGGTGCAATTGGCGGCCACGAACGGGGCGGGCGTTCAGTCCGTAAAAAATCTCGGGTCCGTCAACGGTTACGACCTGTTCGTGCTGGCCGACAGCAGCGGGTACCGGCTGTTCAGCTCGCAGGGGACCGGAACCACCTATATGCTGAGCACCACACCGCTCACCGCAACCTCGCCATCGCTGATGGCGACCGTCGACAGGGCCGCCTTCTACTCGATCGTATCGGGCGGCGTAACCAAGGTCTTCGCCACCGATGGCGCCACCACCGCGATACAGGTGGCGGCCTCGAACGTGTCGGGCGCGGTGAACAATCTCGGGTCGATCAACGGCTACGACCTGTTCGTGCTGGTGGATGGCAGCGGGTACCGGCTGTTCGGCTCCCTTGGGAACCTGGCCACCACCCATCTGCTGAGCACCACGACGATCAGCGGAACCACCTCGGTGTCGCTGATGGGGATCGGTACGCCACCGGGCGCCGCGCCGCGCGAACTCTACTCGACCCTGTCGGGAGGCGTATCCAAGGTCTTCAGCACCGATGGCGTCACCGCTTTTCAGCTGGCGGCCACGAACGGGACGGGCAGTGTAAAAGACCTCGGGTCGATCAATGGTTATGACCTGTTCGTGGTGGCGGACAGCAGCGGTGACCGGCTGTACGGCTCAAGTGGAACCGCGGCCACCACCTATCTTTTGAGCACCACGCCGATCAACGGAGCCACCTCGGTGTCGCTGTTGGCCAGCGTCGCGTCGCGCGGTCAATTTCTTACTGGCCCGACAACCGGCGTCGCGTCGCTGGCCCAGGCCATGGCAACCTTCGGCGCAAGCGATCAAGGCGTTTCCCAGCCTTCTTCCGTCGTCACCCAACCGTCGTCGTCCGGCCTCGTCTCCCTGCCGCACCCATGAGCCATGGTTTGGGCGCCCTCCACGGCTGAAGTTACGGTGATGGTGTCACCGCGTGTGTTTCAGTATCGCCTGGGGAAACGGGTCGGGCAGCGGCCGGGTGGCCTGGACGCGCCCGCCGGGCTAACACTCCCGGATGGCGCGAACCAAACAAAGCCCCGAGTTCGAGATTGAGGTTGGCGGAGAGCCTTACCTCTGGCGGCTTCATCGCCTGCCCGGGTGGTCCAGTGACGCCGCGGAGCCGCATGGCATGGCGCTGGCCGTGCGGCACAGGGAAGGGCAGCGCGAAGCCGTGCTGGATTTTCCCGCTGGACCGCAGCCCAGGTTCGGCGCGCCGCTACTGAAGCCCTCGCAGATCGCGCCGACGCTGGTGGCGAAAGCCATAGCCTCGGCCATCGCGGCGGGGTGGGAGCCGCTTTCCCGCGGAAAGACGGTCGCGATCGTGGTGGACAAGACCGGCGCCTGAGCGAGGATTGTGGGAGAGCGACAATGACCCGCGAAGACGCCGAACAGGTGCTGATCGAAGCCGGCGCGGCGTCCGACGGCGCATTTCCGCTGATCGAGGGGGCGCTGGCCTGCTCGGCGCACGAATACCCCGACCGCGCGGTCGAGCCCGCCCGCGTGTTGCTGGCGCGGGCCGCGGAGCACCTCGGGGATCGGTTGAAGCAGGCCTCGCCAGAGGAGGCGATCGCCCGAGCGATGGCCGGCGACCTGCGCTTGGCCGGTGACTCGGTGTCTTACGACCGCATCGACAACGCCGATATCGTCTCTGTCTGCGAGCGACGCTCAGGGCTGCCGGTCGCCCTCGGCATCCTCTATATCGACATCGCCCGGCGCTGCCGGCTGGTGGTCCAAGGCCTCGACTTTCCCGGGCATTTCCTGCTGCGGATGGACGGCCCGAGGGGCCCGCTGGCGATCGATCCGTTCAACGGCGGCGAGCCGGTGGCGCCCGCCGAATTGACCCGCCGCGCCCTGGCCGCGGGCCTGTCGCCCGATCTGGCCAACCAGCTTGAGGTGCTGATGACGCCGACGACGGACCGCCGGGTGTTGACGCGGCTGCAAACCAATATCCTTGTCCGGGCCCAGCAAGCCGGGGACCATGACCAGGTGGAACGCGCGGCGTTGCGGTGCGCCCTGATCAACCCTTCGGATCCCCGGTTCTGGCTGCAGGTCGCTGGCGCCCGCGAAGCGCAGGGCGCCCTGACCGGCGCGCTCCAGGCTCTCGTCAGGGCGGAGAGCCTGGACGAAGACGCGGCGCGCTTCGCCCAGGCGGCGCGTCAGCGCCTGCGGTCGAAGCTGAACTGACTTAACCGGGGCCGGGGCGGCTTCCCCTCACCCGCTAGTCAACGCCGCGTCGCGCGCGTCCAGCTGGCGGCGGATCTCGCCGTGGCGCTCGGCGGTCAAACGCCAGCCCATAAAGCAGAAGCCTCCCAGCATGACGAAAAACACCGGGCCGATGTAGTAGGCCAGCTCGAGCCCGAGCAGGGCCTGGTGGGTGTTCACCGCCCCCTCCCCCGGCCGGAATCCCAGCCAGGCCAGCAACGGATAGGAGAGGCCGATCGCCAGGGCGCCGGCGATCTTGGTCGCCCCGGTGACCAGGGAATAGAGCAGGCCCATCCGCTCCCGTCCCTGGTCGAGGCGTACCTCGTCGCCCACGTCGGCCATCATCGCGCCCATCATGATCAGGTAGCCGGCCTGGGCGAAACCGAGCCAGCCCATTACCAGCGCGCCCATGGGCACGTTGCCGCCCCGGACCAGCAGGAAGCTGAACAGTCCCAGGGAGTAGGCGGTCGTCGCCACCATCAGCGTGCGGTGCTTGCCGATACGGCGCGAGAGCTGGGCGAACAGCGGCGCGCCGATGGCGCCGCCGATCAGCGCGGCGGCCACCAGGCCGGCGGCGGCGGGTATCGAGAAGCCGAGGATCTCGTTGGCGAAGAACAGATAGAGCGCGCCCTGCCACCCCGGCCCCAGGCTCAGCGCCATCGCCGCCAGGCAGAGCCGCAGCACCGCCGGCCGGGTGATCAGCGCCCAGTAGTCCTTGAGCGTGAAAGCGGGCCCGGCCACCTGCGGGGCGATGCGCTCGGGCGTGCGCCAGGCGGCGAAGCCGATGGCGATCGGCGCGACGACCATGATGAACAGCCCCATGACCTGCACGTCTTCGGCGTGGGGTCCGACCAGGGACTTGGCGACCGCCGGCAGGAAGAGGATCATCATTCCCGCCACCACCCCCACCGGCTGGGATACGCCGCCCAGGCGCGTGCGATCGTGATAGCCGGTGGCGAGGTTGGCGCCCCAGGCCGCATAGGCGAGGCTGAGAATGGAGGTCGCCAGATAGAGCACCAGCAGCCAGATGATCAGATAGGCCATGCCGATCCCGTCCGGCGCGAAATACAGGCGCCATACCGCCAGCATCAGGATCGGGACGCCGGCCAGCAGCCAGACCCGGTAGCGTCCGAGCGAGGTGCGCGTGCGGTCCATCAGGATGCCGAGCAACGGGTCGACGCCGATATCGATCAGCCTGACCACGGCGAAGGCCGTGCCGATGACGACCAGATCGACGTGCAGGTGGCTGGCGAAATAGCGCGGCAGGAAGATCAGCAGAGCGATCCCCTGAGCGGCGATCGGCAGGTTGGCGATCGCGAACGTCAGCATCACGCGGAACGATAGCGCCTGGCGCGCGTCTCGCGTGGGCGCCTGGGCGGCCCCCTGGTCCATCGGTCGCCCTCCCAGGCCTGTTGCACGCCGGCCTTGGGGGTGCAGCCCTTGCGCGGCCTGTCACCCATCCACCGAACTCCTCCCGCAGGTTCACATCAATGCGGATGCGATTCAAGCGCGTGCTATTCAACAGGCCACCCAGAGTCGTTCAGTCTGGGCGCGGCAACCGACAGGGAGAAACGCCATGCGCGCACTGGTTACCGGCGGCAACCGCTACATCGGCCGCGATCTTCTGTTCGAACTGGCCAGACGCGGCCACGACGTCACCGTGGTCAACAGCCATGAGGGCGACTTGCCGGACGGCGCCCGCCGCATCCATTGCGACCGCACCCAGCCGGGCGCCCTGGCCGCCGCACTGGCCGATCATCGCGACGCGTTCGACGTGATCTTCGACCACACCGCCTATCATCCCGCCGATATGGCCCCGCTGATCGAGCTGTTTCGCGGCCGGGTCGCCCACTATGTGTTCACCAACTCGCAGGCGGTCTATCGGCGCAGTTACGTTCAGCCACTGCGCGAGACGTTCCGCCGCCACGATCCGGACAACACGGATCCGCGCGCCGCTTACGGCGTGGGCAAGGTGCAGTGCGAGGATCATCTGCTGGGGCTGTGGAAGTCCGAGGGCCTGCCGGTGACGATCCTGCGGGTCGGCCACACCATGGGTCCGCGCAGTCCGGCCGCGACGCGGGACCCGGCGCTGTTTGCTCGCCTGGAGGCCGGCCGGCCCATCCTGATCCCCGGCCAGGGCTTCCCCGCCCTGTCGCTCGTGCATGTCAACGATGTCGCCCGGCTGATGGCGTCGCTGATCGGCAATGAGCGGGTGAAGGGCGAGGCCTATAATGTCTCGGGCGCGGAGATCACCAGCATCGTCGGGGTGGCGCATCTGGTGGCGCGGGCGATGGGGGTGACGGCCCGGGTGGTCGAGGTTCCGATCGAGATCGCCCGGCGCCAGCGTCCGGCGCTGCTGCACTGGGGCGAGGGTTTGGCGGGGAGCGCGGTGCTTTCGATCGACAAGGCGTTGAGGGACATCGACTGGACGCCGAGATTTGGCATCGAGGCCGGGTATCGGGATTCGTATGAGTGGTTCGTGCGCGAGGGGCGCGGGCGATACGCGTTCGATTTCTCGCAGGATGAGGCGCTGCTGGCGGAAATCGGCGGCTGAGGGCCAGACGAGATGACCACAGAGATTGACCGACGCGCATTCGTCACCTGGGCCACGGGCGGCGCGTTCATGCTGGCGCTCGATCCCGGCGGCTCGCGCGCGGCCGTGGCGGAGGCGAGGCCGCTGTCGCCCTGGATCCGGATCGAGCCGGACGGCCGGGTGGTGCTGATCTCCACGGTCAGCGAGATGGGCCAGGGATCGCGCACCGGCCAGGCGCAGATCCTGGCCGACGAACTGGATGTGGCCTGGGAGGCGATCAGTGTGGAGATGGCCCCCGACGCCGATCCGTTCCGATTCGAGGGCGGGCTCTATACCGGCGGCAGCCAGTCGATCCAGACGCGCTACGACATAATGCGCGCGGCGGGAGCCATGGCGCGGGCTCGGCTGATCGGCGCGGCCGCCACCCGGTGGGGCGTGCCCGTGGCGCAGTGCGCGGCGAAGCTGGGCCGGGTCGCGCACGCGCCGTCCGGGCGGTTCGCCGGCTATGGCGACCTGGCGGCCGAGGCGGCGAGCTTGCCGCCACCGACCGCCGCGCCGCTCAAGCCGGCCTCCGAACGGCGCCATGTGGGCCGGAGCCTCAAGACCCTGGGTCTCGCCGACAAGGTCGCCGGCGTGGCGCGATACGGGATCGACACGCGCATCCCGGGCATGGCCCGGGCGACGATCCGCGCCTGCCCGATGTTCGGGGGAACGCTGGTCTCGGTCGACGAGTCGCCGGCTGTGAAGATCGCCGGGGTCAGGCGCGTGGTGCGACTGCCGGGCGCGGTGGCGGTGGTGGCCGACACCACCTGGGCCGCGTTCCAGGGCGCCCGGGCGCTTGATCCGAAATGGTCCCCGCCGGCCTCACCCCTCGCCCGGTCGGGCGATCTGACCCAGCGCCTGACGCAGGCCTTCGACGCCGAGGGCGCGCGGGTGGTGTCGACGCCCGGCCTCGACGCCGCGACCGCGCGTCGGGCGCTGCGCGCCGCCTTCGCCGCCTCGCCCCGAACGGTGGAGGCCGTCTACGAGGTTCCCTATCTATCGCATTCACCGATGGAGCCGATGAACGCCACTGCCCGCGTCACCGCCGACCAGGTGGAGATTCACGCCCCGTGCCAGGATATCACCGCCCTTCGCGCCGACGTCGCCAAGGCGCTGGGCCGCGCCGTCGACCAGGTGTCGGTGACGGTAACCCTGCTGGGCGGCGGGTTCGGGCGGCGGCTGAACACCGACTATGCGGTGCAAGCGGCCCTTATCGCCCAGGCCCATGGCGGCCCGGTGCAGCTGGTCTGGACGCGGGAGGAGGACATGGCCCACGATTTCTACCGGCCCGCGTCGGTGAACCGGTTCCGGGCCACGCTGGCCGGCGACGGATCGATAGAGGGTTATGAGATCGTCGGCGCCACCACCGATGACGTGGCGCTCGGCGGGTCAAGCCCCGCGCCGTACCGCATCGCGGGGTTCGCCAACACCCAGACCAATGTGAAGGCCGGGGCGCCGGTGGGGTCGTGGCGGTCGGTGGACGCGTCGATCACGGTGTTCGGCCGCGAAAGCTTCATCGACGAATGCGCGCTGGCGGCGAAGCAGGACCCGTTGGCCTATCGTCGCCGGCTGCTGGGCGACAATCCCCGCGCCCGGCGGGTTCTGGACGCCGCCGCCGAAGCGATCGGCTGGGGCCGGCCCCGGCGGACGGGCGAGGGGCTGGGCCTGGCCTTGTTTCAGGGCTGGGGGACGGTGATTTGCCACGCGGTCGAGGTGGCGAGCGCGAACGGAGGTCTGAAAGTGGCGCGGGTGGTGGTGGCAGGCGACTGTGGCACGGTGGTCAACCCCGATCAGGTCAGGGCGCAATGGCAGGGCGGGACCCTAATGGGACTCTCCGCCGCCCTGAGCGAGGCCATGACGTTCACCAACGGGGCGGCCGACCAGACCAACTTCAATCGCTATCGGCCGCTGCGGATGG
>JANYFU010000171.1 GCA_025359665.1 Caulobacteraceae bacterium | reverse complement strand
GGCGCGGCGGCCAGCAGGTCGTCGTAGGCGCGGAACACCACCACCTCGCCCTCGACGCCCTCGGGCGGGGTTGGAACCGAACCGCCGAGGCCGAGGATCGCCAGACTGGCCGGATAGGGCGCGGTCAGGGTGGCGGACTCGGGACCTCGCGCCCAGGCGGTGACCGGGAACGCCTCGGCGTGGACGTTGGAAAATCCCAACGTTTTGAGCTTGGCCAGACCCCAGTCGCGGGCCCGGGCCGAGGCCTCGGAGCCGGCGAGGCGCTGGCCGACCTCGGTGGTGAGGGATTTGACGATTTCATAGGCGGTGGGGTCGGTCAGCGCCCGGTCACGCACGGCTTCGGCGCCGGCGCGCAGGCTGTCGGCCGCGATGGCCGAGGTGGCGATCAGCGAAGCCACCGCCGCGACGCCCAGGAATTTATGCATCGAGACACCCCCACGGAACCGCGCCGACGGGGCGCGGGGGTATCATCGACGGGATCGGATCGGGCGTCCATGGTCAAACGGGGTTTGGGGAATTGCCATGCTGCGGAGATCTCCGCGGCTTCGCCCCCTCCACCACCTTCGGTGGTCCCCCTCCCCCAAAAGGGGGAGGAGAGGGGTTGTTGACGCCTCGACCAACTTCTCTTCCCCCTTTGGGGGAAGTCCGGCGGAGCCGGGATGGGGGCTCCAGCTTGGCGGGGGTTCAGACTTTCGCCACGCCGTGGGTGGTCAGCAGGTCGAGCATGTCGCTGGCGTGCTCTTCCTCGACGGCCAGGATCGACTGCAGCATGTGGCGGGTGGCGGGGTCGTTGTCGCCGAAGTAGCGGATCAGCTCGCGGTAGTGGTCGACCGCGATCCGTTCGGCGATCAGGTTTTCGCGGATCATCGACGAGAGATCATCGCCGGTGGCGTATTCCGACGCCGAGCGTCCGGTCAGGCTGTCCGGGTTGAAATCGGGCGTGCCGCCCAGCTGGTTGATGCGCTCGGCCACGGCCATGACATGCGCCTGCTCTTCCTTGGCGTGCTGGGCGAACTCGGCCTTGACGCCTTCGCTGGCCAGGCCGGTGGCGACGATCGAGTGTTGGGTGTAGCGCAGTACGCAGACGATCTCGGTGGCCAACACGGCCTGCAGGATGTCGATCGCCTGGTTGACGTCGCCAACGTAGGTGTCGGTGACAACGCCGGTGTCCAGGTGCTGGCGGGCGCGGTCGCGCAGGGTCTTAACGTCGCTGAGGAACGGCGTGGAGGTCTTGGTGTCGGGGCGAGAAGGACTGTTCATGGGCGGGCTCCTGGAGTTTGGGGGCTATGGGTGGGTAACCCGCCAACGCGGCGCCCGTTCCGAGATTTTAGCCCCGACCTTCAGGCTTCGAAGGCCAGTTCTGCTTTCAGGGACTCGATGTCCCGCCCGAGGGTGGCCACGGCCAGCAGGTCGCCGCCGCGCTTCAGGCGGACGATGGCGTCGCCGGCCGCGATATCACCCTCGACCTCGGTCGCATCGAAGCTCTCGGCGTGGCCGACATAGTTCACCGTGGTGTCGTAGTGGGCCGACCAGAAGTACGGGGTCTCGGTGAAGTCGCCGGCCTGGCCCAGCAGCACACGGGCCACATGTTGGCCCTGGCGCTCGGCGGCGACCCAGTGTTCGACGCGGATCCGGTCGCCGGTGCGGGGGTCCGGATAGCGCGCCACGTCGCCGACCGCGAACACATTGGGCGTGGCGGTGCGGAAGCGTCCGTCGACCACGATACCACGATCGACGGTCAGGCCGGCCGCCTCGGCAAGTTCGACGCGGGGCCTGACCCCGACGCCGACCACGACGAAGTCGGCGGGGACATCGGTCCCGTCTTCCAGGCCGACACGTCCGTCGACGAATCCCCTGGCCGACTGTCCCAGATGGAACACCACACCCTTGGCCTCATGCACCGACTGGATGTGCCGACCAAGATCGTCGCCGAGGATGCGGGCCAGAGGGATGGTCTCGGGGGCGATGATATGAACCTCGAGCCCGCGTTCGACCAGGGCGGCGGCGACCTCCAGGCCGATGAAGCTGGCCCCGACCACGGCCACGCGGCGGGCCTGGCCGGCGGCGGCGACGATCGCCTCGCAGTCCTTCAGCGTGCGCAGGACGTGGACATTGGGCTGGTCGAACCCCGGCAGGGGCGGACGAATGGGCGCGGCGCCGGTGGCCAGCACCAGGACATCGAAGGGCGAGACCTTGCCATCTGCCTGGGTGACGGTCCGGGCGGTCAGGTCGATGACCCGCGCCGCGCCGCCGGTCTTCAGGTCGATATGGCTCTCGGCATAGAAGGCCGCGTCCTTGAGCGGCATCCACTCGCGCGGGGCCTTGCCGGCCAGGTAATCCTTCGAGCAGTTGGGGCGGTCATAGGGCGGATCGGGATCGTCGCCCAACAGGGTCAGGTCACCCGAGAGGCCCTCGCGGCGAAGCATTTCGGCGGTGGCGAAGCCGGCCGCGCCGGCCCCGACGATCACCACGCGCCGGGCTCCGGCGCCGGTGTGGCGACGAGGGCCCACTGGTTCCGCCCTGGCGCGGACGTAGACCATGCCGCCGCGTTCCTCGACGCGCCAGACACCGAGCGAATCGATGGCCGGAGCGCCGAGGGCCTGGCCAGAGTTCAGGCAGAAGCGGGCGTGGTGCCACGGACAGCGCACCGTGTCGCCGACCATCAGGCCGTCGGCCAGGGGAGCGTGATAGTGGGTGCACAGGCCATCGACGGCGCGAAAAGCATTGCGGACCCGGGCCAGCAGCACCGGCTGGCCGTCCACATGGCCACGCATCAGCACGCCTTCGACGATCTGGCGCGCCGGGACGCCTTGCGTGAAATCCGGTCCAAGGTCGGTGTCGGCGGGAGGGTCTTCAGTGGTGGTCATCTGGCACCAACTCTCGAGTTCGCGCGGGGTTCCGGAAAGGGGGCGTTGGCGTCGGAGAGCAGTCGCCAGGCTGAAGCCCTCATCCCCCCTCTTCGGGGGGACTTCTCCCAGAAGAAGAAGGGAAGGATTAGAGAGGGTCAGGCTTCTCGGCGCTGGTCCAGGGCGGCTCTTACCTTGGCGTGGTCTTCTCGGCCTCGGCGGTAGCGGAGCAGGATGATGATCGAGATGGCGGTGATGATCGAGGCGCCGGGGCCGTAGATCAGGCCGAGGTTGCGCACCGCTTCGGCCGGGACGGCATGCGGCGCGGCGCCGGCGGCGACCAGGCCGTGGGGAAAGCCGATCAGGTCGAGCACCAGGCCGGCGATCAAGGCGCCGACGCCGCTGGAGGCCTTGGCCGACAGGCTGATGCCGGCGAAATACAGGCCCTCGCGGCGGGCCTCGAACAGATGCTCATGCTCGTCGGCGGCGTCGGCCATCATCGACTGGAAGCCGATCAGGGCGGAGCTGGCGCCGACGCCGGAAATCGCCGAGGCCACGATCAGGGTCAGCGGCCCGGCGCCGAGCGGGATCAGCCCGAGGATCAGCAGGGACGCGGGAACCAGCTGGCAGAGGCCCAGCAGGCTGATGCCGATCAGCGCGATCTGGCGCTTTTCCAGCAGCCCGCCGACGGAACTGGCGGCGAACACGCCCACCAGGATGCCGACGAAGTAGGCCAGGGTGATGACCAGGATGACTTTGCTCGGCAGTTTCCAGAAATAGGTGTTGGCGTGCAGCCCCAGCGCGGTGGCCACGCCCAGCGAGATGAACAGGATCAGGCAGGCGAAGAACAGGGTGCGGAACGAGGGGTTGCGGAACACCTCGGCGATCTCGGCCAGGAATCGCCCGAACGCGGGGCCCTTGGTCGGCGGAGCGGCGTGCAGCCGGCCCCGCGCGCTCATGGTGCCGAAGGTGCTGACGGCTGCGGCGATCAGGATCAGCACGCCGCAGCTCCAGCCGAACGGCGAATAGGCGGCGCGGTGGGTCAACCCGCCCACGCCCTTGAGAAATACGCCGAAGGCCAGGAAGGCGCCGACAGCCCCGGCCACGACGCTGAACAGCACGCGGGAGGCGACGATGGTCGAGCGTTCGGCGTAATCATCGCTGAGCTCGGCGCCGAGGGCGATGAAGGGCACGGTGAAGCCCGACATGCCGATGCGCACCGCCATCAGGGCGGTCAGGGCGTAGGCGAACAGCACGAAGCCGGAGAGGCCCACCGGCACGGAAAACAGCATCGCGAAGGCGACGACGATCGGAATGGCGCTGGCCAGCATCCAGGGGTGTCGCCGCCCGTGGCGCGAGCGGCTGTTGTCGGACAGCGAGCCGACCAGCGGATCGATGAAGGCGTCGACCACCAGGGCGATGCCCAGCGCGATGCCGGCCGCCGCCCCGGACATGCCGCAGACGATGGTCAGGTAGAACAGCAGCAGGTTGTTGAGGCCAAAGTTGGCGGTGTCCTGGACCATCGATCCGGCCCCATAGGCGGTCAGGACGCCCAGGCGCAGCTTGGCGGACCGCTCGGCATGGTTGGCGCCGGATTCCCGGGCTGACGGGATGGGGGCGGATATGTCGCCAGAGACGTCGCGAGTGACCTCGACAGCCATGCTTTCCTCACAAGACCCGCCGCCTGTTCGCCGGCGGCTCGCCTCATGCTTAGGAGAGGTTGCGCGGTTCGCCTAGCGGCAAAAAGAGCCCTCATCCCCCCCTTAGGAGGGACTTCCCCCAAAGGGGGAAGGGAGGCGGGTCTCTGACCTCTCTCAATCTTTCTCCTCCCCCTCTGGGGGAGGGGGACCACCGAAGGTGGTGGAGGGG
>JANYFU010000137.1 GCA_025359665.1 Caulobacteraceae bacterium | reverse complement strand
ATCCGCTCGGCGCGCACCCAGGCCAGCGGCGAATTCCAGGCCAGATCGATCCTGCCGTCGAACTGCGCCTCGACCTGGGCTTCGTAGTTGGAGAACAGCACATAATCGAATGCCAGGCCCTGCCGGGCAAACCAGGCTTTGAAGCCTTCCCAAATAGTGACCACTTTGGGCGCGTAGGCCACGGCGCCCATCACGAGCGTGGGTTTGTTCAAAGCATCGATCCTCAAAGCAGCGGCGGGCCTGGGGCGGCCCTACCAAGGAAATCCTAAAGCAGGTCCGAGGTCCGCGCCATCAAACCAGCGTCCGAACCCGAATTCAGCCGCGGTCCCCGGAGTTGACAGTCAGGTGCTCCGTTTTCAGGCCGAGCTTACGGCGCAGGTCGCCGACCTTGGCGGCGGGGACGGGCGAGGCCTGGTTGCCCCAGCTGTTGCGGATGTAGGTGGAGACGTCGGCGATCTCCTCGTCCGTCAGCTTCCACGCGAAGCTTGGCATGGTCAGGGGCGACGGGCGGCCTGGCGATGGACCGACGCGACTGCCGGCCAGGATCAGGTGCTCCAACCCGGTCGGGTCGGTCTGCTGCGCCATGGCGTCGTGACCCAGGGGCGGAAAGAACCGCGGTTGACCTACGCCATTCTCCAGATGGCAGGCGGCGCAGGCGTCGGAATAGATCGCCGCGCCCCGATGCATCGCGCCCGCGTCGGCCGATTGCGGCGCGTCCGTTGGGCTGGCGGGCTGGCCCTTCAAGTAGACCGCGATGGCGTGGCGGTCCTGGTCGGTCATCAGTGAGGTCGAATAGGTGATCACCTCGCCCATCGTGCCGCCGGCGCCGGCGCGGGTGTTGCGTCCGGTGCGCAGATATTCGGCGATGTCATCCACGCTCCAGCCGCCCAAGCCGGTGCGGGGGTTGGCGGTCAGGTCGGGCGCCACCCAGTTTTCCAGGTTGCCGCCCCGCAGCTGCTGGCCGCCCTTGTCGGCCCCGAGAAAGTTCTTGGGGCTGTGGCACCCGCCGCAGTGGCCAACGCCGTTGACCAGATAGGCGCCGCGATTCCATTCCGCCGACTGGCCAAGCTCCGCCTGGAAATCGCGCGGTCGGAAGAACAGCAGGTTCCAGCCCTTGACCAGGAAGCGAATGTTCAGCGGGAAGGGCAGGTGATTGGCGGGCGGCGTGTAGTCGACCGCCGGGGTGGTCTTCAGATAGGCCAGCATGGCGTCGTCGTCCGCGCGGCTGGCATGGGTGAACCAGGGATAGGGGAAGGCGGGGTAGAGATTGGCGCCGTGATCGTCGATGCCGTCGTGCATGGCGCGGTGGAACTGGTCGCTGGTCCAATCCCCGATACCGGTGCGGTGGTCTGAGGTGATGTTGGCCGAATAGATCAGCCCGAACGGCGTATGCAGACCGAACCCGCCGGCCAACGGCTGTCCCCCGGCCCGCAGATGGCAAGACATGCAGTCGCCGGCGATCACCAGCGATTGCCCACGCCGCAGCTGCGCGGCGTTCGGCGTGGTGTCCGGGATGGTCTGGGCGAGAAAGCCGGAAGGCGTGAGGCTGCTCACCGGGTGGGCGGGCAGGGAAGCGTTCTGGCCAGCGGACCAGCTTGCCAGCATCGTCGCGGCGCCGGCGAGCCCCAGCAACGTTGCGCTAAGGCGTGATGAGCGACGCATCGGCCTAGGCCTGGACCAATGCGCCGGGCGCCTTCAGATATTGCGCCTTGATGGCCGCGGCGGCGTGGTAGGTCAGCGCCGCGACGGTTCCGGTGGGATTATACCCGGCGTTCTGCGGAAACGCGCCGGCCCCCAGGGAAAACACGTTGGGCACGTCCCAGACCTGAAGATATTTGTTGACCACGCTGTTCTTGGGATTGTCGCCCATGATCGCGCCGCCGGTGTTGTGGGTGGTCTGATAGGGCGTCACGCTCCATGGCCCGGCCCGGCGATTGAGCTTGATCTCGCGCGGGTTCATGGCCCGGGCCACTTCCGCCGCGCGGTCGGTCAGATAGTTCGACATCTTCAGTTCGTTGTCGGTGAAATCGAACGTCATGCGCAGCATCGGCCGGCCATGGATGTCGCGATAGGTCGGGTCGAGATCGAGATAGTTGCCGCGGTGGCTCATGCACGAGCCGTGAACACTGATGGAGAACGACTTCAGATAATTCTTCGCCGCCGCGTGCTTCCACTCAAGGCCCCAGGCTGGCGTGCCCTGGGGTGTGTAGATCATCTCGATGGGCCGCCCGCCGGTGACCATTCCGGCGATATAGGCCCCGCCGATGAAGCCCAGGCCCGAATGGTCGAAATTGTCGCCGTTATAGTCGTCGATTACCGTCGCCAGAGCCCCGGCCCCGATGAACGGGTTGAGGATCTTGTCGTCGAAGAACACATTGACCGACGACATGGTCTGGTAGGCATAGTTTCGGCCCACCTGACCCTGCCGCGTCGCCGGGTCGTATGGCTGGCCGATCCCGGACAGCAGCATCAGCCTGACGTTCTGAAGCACATAGGCCGACAGGATCACCATCTCGGCCGGCTGGAAGAATTCCTCGCCGGCGCTGTTCACATAAGTGACGCCGGTGGCGCGTTTGCGGTCGGGCGTCAGTTCCACCTTCAGGACTTCGCATTCGGTCTTGAGAGTGAAATTTGGCTTGGCCATCAGATAAGGCAGAATCGTCGTCTGCGGACTGGCCTTCGAATAGTTACCGCAGCCGAACTTCTCACAGAACCCGCAATAGGTGCAGGCCCCCATCTGCGCGCCGAGCGGGTTCACATAGGGCTGGGAAAGGTTGCCGGTCGGATGCGGAAATGGGTGCCGGCCAAGCCTAGCCGCCGCCTCTCCGAACAGCGTCGGCGCATAGGTCTGGGCCATCGGCGGCGTGGGGTATTC
>JANYFU010000117.1 GCA_025359665.1 Caulobacteraceae bacterium | reverse complement strand
TGACGGACCAGCCCCCTCGCTGGCCTATGAAAGCCGCAACGTCCCTAAGGTGATGACACCCTGGGAGCTGCGCGATCACCTCGGCTTCCTGATGAGCGAGGTCGCGCCCGGCCATCCCCAGACCGGTCCCGTCGGGCAGGTATTGAACCGCCTGCGCGCCAACTGGCATGCGCTGTGGGCGCGATCGGGCGATGATGAAGCGGCATGGCCCGAATACGCCGCGCTGTTGGCGTCGACCTGGCCGCGCCTGGACGCGCTAGGCGTCAACAGCCTGCCGCTGAAGAACGGCATGGGCCTTGGCCGCTGCCTCAGGGCGCTGATCTTCGAGGCCGCGCTTGGCGGACCCGCGCGAGCGATGGACGCCGAATCCCGGGCCGCGCCGGTTTCGGCGCCCCGGGTTCAGCCGGGCCGGGACCCGATGTTCGAACGGCCGATTTTCATTGTCAGTCCGCCAAGGTCGGGCTCGACGCTGCTGTTTGAAACCCTGATGACCGCGCCTGGCCTGCACACCATCGGCGGGGAGTCGCACGCCCTGATGGAGTCGATCCCAACCGTCAGCCCGGCGGCGCGCGACTGGCGGTCCAATCGTCTGGGCGCGGCCGACGCCGACGCCTCGACCGTCCGGCTGTTGCGCGAGCGGTTTCGCGCGGCGCTTCGCGGCCGCGACGGCGCGCCGCCGGTGGCGGACCCGGTTCGTATGCTGGAGAAGACGCCGAAGAACGCGCTCCGGATCCCATTCCTCGCCGCGGCTTTTCCAGAGGCGCGCTTCATCTATCTGTATCGCGATCCCCGTCCGACCCTGGCCAGCATGATCGAAGGCTGGACGTCGGGCGGTTTTCGCACCTACCCCGCCCTGCCCGGCTGGACCGGCCCGGACTGGTCGTTCCTGCTCACGCCGGGATGGCGGGATCTGGTTGGACAACCTCTGAACCGAATTGTCGCCGGCCAGTGGGCGACCACCACCCGGATTCTGCTCGACGATCTGGCCGCCCTGCCGCCGGACCGCTGGCGGACGATACGTTACGAGGCTTTCCTCGCCGCGCCACAGGACGAAATTTCGCGACTCTGCCGGTCCCTGGAGGTCGAATGGGACCGACGACTAGGAGCCAGTCTTCCCGTGGCGCGCCATACCGTCTCGACGCCCAACGCCGAAAAGTGGCGCGTCCACGCCGCCGCTATAGAAGCAGTAGCGTCAGTCTGGGCGGACGAGAACGCGCGGGCGTTGGCGGTGATTGGACGAGCCGGTTGAAGCCGGCTCGTCCAGACCGCTCTAGAAGTTCACCGTCACGCGGCCATAGTAGTAGCCGCCATTGCCGCCCCAAGGCGCGAAACCGATCGGCACGTTGAACACCCGGCCGCCATTGACCGGCGATCCGTTGGCGCCGTTGGGGACTCGCGCTGGAATCTGATCGAACAGATTGTTGGCGCCAACAGCCACCTTCAGATTGGGCATGAAGTTGTAGGATACGTCGAGGTCGGTGATCCCCGTCGTACCGACCTTCAGCAGGAACTGATCATTGGGCGTATATTGGCTGGTGGGGCCATAGACCGTCTCCCGTAGGTTCACCGTCAGCTTTTGCCATGCCCAATTGGCCTGGAGAATGACCTTCTCCCGCGGCGTCGCGGTGGTCAGGGAGGTGGAGGCGTAAAGATCGAGGAAGTTGGTGTTGCACGGCAGTCCGTTGGAGGTGAACGTCGTGCAAGCTGCGGCGCTTGTCGTTACCTGGCTAGGTAGCGGTTGGACCTTGGAGATGTCGGTCTTGTTGTAGTTGAAGCCAACCGACCAATCCACATGGCCGTACTCCCCGAAGTCAGAGGCATAGTTGGCGGTGACCTCGATTCCATCGGTCTTGGTGCTGGCGGCGTTGGCGAACAGCGCGATGGCGCTATAGCTGAGCCCCGAATCCAGTTGCACGCCCTTGGCGTTGATGGCGTTACCCACACCTTGCGAAATCAAGGTGTCCACACCGTTCTTGTCGGTGGCGCGGTAGTAGATGTTGCCGCTTTCCAGAATGCGATTGCGGATGCGGATTTCGTAGAAGTCGGCCGTGACCTGAAGGTTTGGAATCGGGTGAGCGACGAAGCCGATGCTGTAGTTGTCGGATTTCTCGGGTTTCAGCGGTTGAAACCCAGCAATTTGCGCCGGCGCCGAGTTGGGTGGCAACACTAGGATGGCGAAACTCGGCGCGACATTGGTGCCGGAGTAATGTTCCTCGGCCAGGGTCGGCGCCCGGAAGCCGGTGCTGACCGTGCCGCGAATGGCGAACATTGGGTTGAAGTCGTAGCGCACCGTAGCTTTGCCGACCTCGGTGTCGCCGAAATCAGTGTAGTGTTCGTAGCGGCCCGCGAGATCGACATGCAGGTTCTTGATCGGATCGGTGGCCAGATCCA
>JANYFU010000066.1 GCA_025359665.1 Caulobacteraceae bacterium | reverse complement strand
CGGACCAAGAATATTGCAGCGCGGGCGCGCCGATTTCTCGCGCGCGGCCACCGGCCCGGCCAACGCGCGGACCAGCTGGTAAAAGGTCTCCGCCGCGCCCCAGGTCTCTTTCTTTTGATACGAGGGCAGGTCGAGCGGCAGGACCGGAATTGGCAGGCCGATGGCCTTGGCCAGGCCGCCCGGATCGTCCTGGATCAGTTCGGCGGTGCAGGACGCGCCGACGATCATCGCGTCGGGCTTGAAGCGCTCATAAGCGTCGCGCGCCGCGGCCTTGAACAGATCGGCGGTGTCGCCGCCGAGGTCGCGGGCCTGGAAGGTCGTATAGGTCACCGGCGGGCGATGGTCGCGCCGCTCGATCATGGTGAACAGCAGATCGGCGTAGGTGTCGCCCTGAGGCGCGTGCAGCACATAGTGCACGCCCTTCATCGCCGTGGCGATCCGCATCGCGCCGACGTGGGGGGGGCCTTCATAGGTCCAGACGGTGAGCTTCATCGCCTAGACCCTCAACAAGGCTTGGCGCTTGAGCGGACGCGCGAACAGGGCGGCGAGGTCTCCTGCCTGGTCGAAGCCATGGACCGGCGAAAACACCAGTTCGATCGACCATTTGGTGGTGATGCCCTCGGCTTCGAGGGGGTTGGCCAGGCCCAGTCCGCAGACCACCAGATCGGGCCTGGCGGCCCGGCACCGATCCAGCTGGCGATCGACGTCCTGGCCCTCGGACAGCACGACGCCCGGCGGCAGGGCCTCGAGCTCGCGGGACAGCAGATCCTTGTTCAGATAGGGGGTGCCGACCTCGACCAGCTCCATGCCCAGCTCGCGCGACAGAAAGCGCGCCAGCGGCGGTTCGAGCTGCGAATCGGGGAACAGGAACAGCCGCTTGCCTTCCAGGATCGGACGGTGCCGTTCCAGGGCGCGGCGGGCGCGTTCCTGGCCCGGCGCGACCACCCGGGCGAAATGAGTCTCGTCGATCTTCCAGGCGTCGGCGGCGGCTTTCAGCCAGCCGGTCGTCCCCTCGGCTCCGAACGGAAACAGGGCCGGCAATTTCACCGCGCCCCGCGCCTCCAGCTTCTGCGCGGTGTCGCCCAGGAACGGCTGGGCCAGCAGAAAGCGCGTCCCTGGTCCGATGGCGGGGATTTCGGTGGATTTGCGCGGCGGGAAGAAATCGACCCGAGGAATGCCGATCTCGGCGAACAGCCGACGGAACTGATCCTCGACGATATCCGGCAGGGCGCCGACGACCAGCAGCGAGGTGGCCGCGTCCGCCGCGGCGCGCGGAGCCTCGGGTACCAGGGCCGCCAGACAGGCGTCCTCGCCCTGGGTGAAAGTGGTTTCGATGCCGCTGCCGGAATAATTGATGACGCGAAGGGCCGGTGAATGTTTCTTCGACAGCCGCTGGGCGGCGCGGGAAAGATCGAGCTTGATCACCTCCGACGGGCAGGAGCCGACCAGGAACAGCATGCGAATCTCGGGACGCCGCGCCAGCAGTTCGTCGACCACCCGGTCGAGCTCCTCATTGGCGTCGGCCAGACCGGCCAGATCGCGTTCCTCCATGATCGCGGTGGCGAATCGGGGCTCGGCGAACACCATCACACCGGCCGCCGACTGGATCAGGTGCGCGCAGGTTCGCGAGCCGACCACCAGGAAGAAAGCGTCCTGGATTTTACGGTGAAGCCAGACGATTCCCGTCAGTCCACAGAACACCTCTCGCTGCCCGCGCTGGCGCAGCACGGGCCGGGCGAACTCGGCGCGGGCCGGAGCCGCATCGCGAGACCTGATGTCGACCAGAACGGTCATGCCGGCTTGCCAGCCGCTTCGAGGCGCGCCTCGCGCAATTTAAGCACGAACTGCGCGGCGTTGACGACGTAGACGGCGTAGGCCGAGATCGCGATCATCATCTGCTGGCGCGACGATCCCCAGCCGAAGATCAGCGACGCCAGATAGGCGGTCTGGAGGGTCAGCACGAGCATGCTGAACACATCCTCCCAGAAGAACGCCCGGGCGAACAGCCACTTGCCGAACACCACCTTCTCCCAGACCGACCCGGTGATCATGATTGTGTAGAGCAGCACCGTCTTAACGAGGATCGACAGGGTCGCCATCTGATATCCCTGGCCCGTCAGCAGATACCGCACGACCAGCCCGAGACTGACCGCGAACACGAGAAACTGCAGCGGCGCCAGAATCCCCTGCACCAGGGTCCAGGCCGTGGCGTCGCGCCGCGCCCGCTCTTCGGGCGTGTACAGTGGCGCCTTGGTCCTACGTCCGCCGACGAGCCGATCCGCCCCTCGCAATTCCCTGCGAACGCTCAAGGAGGCCGGCGCGATCATACCAACTCGACTGCGGCTGGCCCGGCGTCGATCCGCATGGAAATTTGCCTCCACCCCAATTGAAGCACCCGCATTGATGGCCTTACTTCCAAGGCCGCCCTCAACTCACAGGGACCGTATGGCCCCTCGGAAGGGGTTGTCAAGTTAGCGCTACGTCCATTTCATTGGACACTTTTCCGAGGGATGTAAGAATGGGTTTACGGATGCGATAGGTTTGATAAGGTACCCTCTCCGAGGCGTGCAAAGGGCGAACAGCCCCCTTCCGCGAATGGCGGAAAACGTCCTCAGAGCCTCGGTTTTGGGGCCGGGGAAATGGGGACGAAACGGACGCGGACCGGTTTGGGGCCTTCCGCGCGAACGAAGAGGGGCGAAGCAATGTCCACTATCTCTCCAGTTCCGGTGGGGCCTTCGAACGGGTCCGGCGATGGAGTATTATGGGCCAACGCCCAGACGCCCGGCGACCAGGCCGCCCGCAAACCGGCCTACGGCGCGCCGCTCCACTCTCGCCCCGTCCATCCGGCCGACGGCTTGGTGACGATGGTGGAAAGCGAGATCATTCCCCGGCTGATGCTGGCGCATCGCACCAAGGCGGCCACGGTTCCGGCGCTTCCCGACATCCCGCGTGTGATCGGCCCCGAAACCACCGAGGCATTCGCCCGGATGGTGGTGTCAAAAGAACCCGACTCGCTGATCGCCTTCGTCGGCGACCTGCTGCAGGCCGGGGCTTCGTTGGATACGATCTATATGGAGCTGATCGTGCCGGCGGCGCGAAGGCTCGGCGACTATTGGGACGAAGACAGCGTTTCGTTCACCGACGTCACCGTGGGGCTGGGGCGGCTGCATCAGGTGGTGCGGGCGCTGGGCTGGAAGACGCCATCGCATGCCGACCAGCGGCGGCTGTCCCGTTCGGCGTTCTTCGCCCCCGGCCCCAATGAGCAGCATATGCTGGGCCTGTTTATCGTTGAGGATTTCTTCCGCCGGGCCGGCTGGCGGACCTGGGTCGACGCCACCGCCACCACCGAGGACCTGACCGACACGGTGAAAGGTCACTGGTTCGACGTTTTCGGCATGAGCGTCAGTGTCGATAGCCACGTCGATGAGGTCGCCGCCAATATCAGAGCGATTCGGCGGGCGTCCCGAAATCCGGGCATATTCGTGTTGGTTGGCGGCCGCCTGTTTTTGGAGCAGCCTGAACTGGTTTCGGTCGTCAAAGCCGACGCCACGGCGACGAGCGGCGGTGAAGCCTTGCTGATTGCAAACCATGCCTTGCTTATCGCCGACGATGTAGGCAATGCCCTGCCTTCTCCGGCGTGACCCATCGCCTAATCACAAGGCTCTTTCTTCAAAATGGAAGCACGGGCTTCTCCATCCTTGAAGGGTGACCAGACATTTCTCAGGGGAATCCTGGGGGGCCTTGACGCGCCGGTTGCCCAGGCTGTGGCCGCGGCGGGCGGCGATGTCGCGATGGTCATCGACCGTGACGGGGTCATCCGCGACATGGCCCTTGGCAACGATCAGATGGTCCGCGACGGGGCCGATAGCTGGCTGGACCGGCGCTGGTCCGACACGGTGTCGGGGGAAAGCCGCCGCAAGGTCGATGAAATGCTCAGGGACGCCCTGACCGAGGGCAGGACCCGCTGGCGAGAGGTCAATCAGGTCACCCCCAGCCGCCACAATCTGATGGTAAGATATGTCGCCGTCGATGCGGGGCGGGAAGGCCGCGTCATCGCCATCGGCCGTGACGAGCGCGCCGCTGAGGATATGCAGCAGCGTCTGATGGCCGCTCAGCAGTCGATGGAGCGCGACTATTCGCGCCTGCGCGACGCCGAGTTTCGCTATCGGCTGCTGTTCCAGACCTCCAGCGAGGCGGTGATCATTGTCGATCCCGCCACCCGAAGAATCATCGAGGCGAATCCGGCCGCTCATGCTCTGACCGGCGCCGACACGGGCCCGATGATGGGCGAGCCCTTCATCAAAATCTTCGACGTCGACAGCCAGGAAGCCGCCGCTTCTCTGCTCACCGTGGCGCAATCCACCGCCCAGGCCAGCTCTCCCCAGGTGCGACTGTCGAGCCATTCTCGCGAGTTCATCGTCTCGGCTTCCCTCTTCCGCCAGGAACGCGGATCGCAGTGTCTGGTGCGGCTGTCGCCGGTCGAGCATGTCGATCCCAGCGCCAATACCGCCTCCGTACGGCTGCAGGGCGTGATGGAGCGCATGCCGGATGCCTTCGTCGTCACCGACGATGTCCTTAGGATTCTCGGGGTCAATTCGGCCTTCCTGGAACTGGTGCGCGTCGGGACCGAGGCGCAGGTTCAGGGGCAGCCGCTGAACCGCTTCCTGGGTCGCGCGGGCATGGACCGCAACCTGTTGCTCGATAGCCTTCTGGCTCACGGCTATGTCCGGAACTTCAACACCATGGTACGGGGACCATTCGAAGAACAGGAGGACGTCGAGGTCTCCGGCGTATCCGCGCCCGACGGGACGACCACCTGTTTCGGCTTCACCATCCGCAGGGTCAACCGTCGCCTTCTCGATCGCTCTCAGGCTTCGCCCGAGCTCGGCCGCTCGGTGGAGCAACTGACCGAACTGGTCGGCCGGGTGAAGCTCAAGGATCTGGTGCGCGAGACCACCGATCTGGTCGAGCGGCTTTGTATCGAGGCCGCGCTGGAACTGACCAAGGACAACCGGGCGTCCGCCGCCGATGTCCTCGGTTTGAGCCGTCAGAGCCTTTACTCGAAACTGCATAGGTTTGGTTTGGTTAATTCGATCCCACCGGAAAATTGATTCCTTTCCAGTCACAGATACGAAACAAAGGAACGTCGGTGCGCGCTTCGATGTTTTGACCATTGACCTCCGTAGATAAAATACGGCTGTTTCAGCGACCAAAATTAACGATAGAAACTTTCTCCACCGTTATGCTGATAGATTTTTACACAAGCCTATTGCCGATTTCAGCCAACTAGCTTCGGCAAACAGCCGTAAAAAGCGTCAATCTGGATTGACACTTCCGAGCGTCAACAATACGCTTTGGTCAATGACCGAACTGGCTCTCCCACCCCTCGCGCGGCCAGCGATGCGACGCTTTCCGAAGGTTTCGGCCGTCGTTCAATTGCTCAAGCCGATCACATGGTTTCCTCCCATGTGGGCGTTCATGTGTGGGGTGGTGTCGTCGGGCGCGTCTCTCGAAAAGCGCTGGCCGCTGCTGGTCGCCGGCATGATTCTGGCCGGTCCGGCGATCTGCGCCACCAGCCAGGCGGTCAACGACTGGTTCGACCGGCACGTGGACGCCATCAACGAACCCAACCGCCCGATCCCGTCCGGGCGCATGCCCGGACGCTGGGGCCTGTGGATCGCGCTGGTCTGGACCGTGCTCTCGCTGGCGCTGGCGTACGCGCTTGGCGAATGGGTGTTCTTCGCGGCCCTGCTCGGCATGGCCCTGGCCTGGGCCTACAGCGCTCCGCCGCTGCGGCTGAAGCAGAACGGCTGGTGGGGTCCGGCCTCGGTGGCGATCTGCTATGAGGGCCTGGCCTGGTTCACCGGCGCCGCGGTGATGAATCAGGCCTTCCCCGACGCTCGCGTGGTCACCCTTGCCGCGCTCTACAGCGCCGGCGCCATCGGCATCATGATTCTCAACGACTTCAAGGCGATCGAGGGCGACCGCGCCATGGGCATACTGTCGGTGCCCGTCGACCTGGGCGCCGAAAACGCCGCCTGGCTGGCCTGTGTTATCATGGCGGCGCCGCAGGTCGTAGTTGTCGCCCTGCTTTTCTCATGGAGCCAGACGGCTCAGGCCATGGCGGTCGGGGTCTCGCTGGTTGCCCAGTGCCTGCTGATGCTCAAGCTGCTGCGCGATCCGCGCAAGCTGGCGCCCTGGTATAACGGCACTGGCATCTCCCTCTATGTCCTGGGCATGCTGGTCAGCGGCTTTGCCCTGGGCGCCATGCATGGAGCCGGACATTGACCCCCACCTCCCTCGGCTGGGCCGGCATCGTCCGCCTGGGTCTGGTGCAGACCGCCATCGGCGCGATGTTCGCCTTAACCTCCCTGACCCTCAACCGCGTCATGGTGGTCGAATTTGCCCTGCCCGCGGTTGTCCCAGCCGCGCTGGTGGCCTGGAACTATGTCGTGCAGCTATCACGGCCACGCTGGGGCCATGGCTCCGACGTCGGCGGGCGCCGCACGCCCTGGATCATCGCCGGCATGGCGGTGATGGCGCTGGGCGCAATGCTGGCCGCCGACGCCACCACCATGATGGCCGGATCGCCACTGGTCGGCGGCCTGCTGGCCTTTGTCGCCTTCACCATGGTCGGTGGCGGGGTCGGCGCGGCGGGAACCTCGCTGCTGGCCCTGCTGGCCACGCGAGTGGCGCCCGAACGGCGCCCGGCCGCCGCCGCGATCACCTGGATCATGATGATCGCCGGCTTCATCCTCTACGCGGCGGTTTCCGGCGCGGCGCTACAACCGTTCTCCAGCCAACGGCTAGCGTTCGTGGCCTCGGGCGTTTCCGGAGTCTCATTCCTGGTTGCGCTACTCGCGGTCCGCAAGGCCGAAGGGCCGGAGGTCGCGGCAGGGTCTGAAGCAGACATCGTCCAGGGCGACAAGCCTTCGTTCGGCGCGGTGATCGCCGAAATCTGGGCCGACGACATGGCTCGCCGGTTCACCATCTTCGTGTTCGTGTCGATGCTGGCCTACAGCGCCCAAGAGCTGATCCTGGAGCCCTACGCCGGGCTGGTGTTCCATATGACCCCGGCCGGGTCAGCTCAGCTGACCGGCTTCGAAAAGGGCGGCGCCCTGCTGGGCATGATCCTGGTCGGCGCTCTGGGCGCGAGGTTCGGCGGTCGCCGGGCGGCCTGGATGCGCTGGTGGACCGTGGCGGGCTGCGCCGGATCCGCCGTCGCCCTGGCGGGCCTGTCGGCCGCCAGCATCGTCGGGCCAGCCTGGCCATTGGCTCCGACGGTTTTCTTTCTCGGCCTGGCCAACGGTGTGTTCGCGGTGGCGGCGATTGGCTCGATGATGGGCCTGGCTGGAGCCGGTGGCGGCTCCCGTACTGGCGCCCGTATGGGTTTGTGGGGCGGCGCCCAGGCGGCGGCCTTCGCCGTCGGCGGTTTCGCCGGCGCCACCGGCGTCCAGGCCCTGCGGGAGGCGCTGCACCAGACCGGACCGGCCTTCGTCGTGGTGTTCGCCGCCGAGGCGCTGGTGTTCATTGCGTCAGCCGTTCTCGCCGCCCGGCTGGGCGACCCTTCATCGCGGACCGACGCCCAGGGCGTCGCCGCGTCATCCCTGGAATTTGGCGGAGCACACTGATGGAAACGACGCCCGGGCAAACCTATGCCGAGGAAACCTATGATGTCGTGGTCGTCGGCGGGGGGCCTTCGGGCGCCACCGCCGCGCACGATCTGGCCCGGGCCGGCCGATCGGTGGTGATGCTCGACCGCGCCGGGCGGATCAAACCGTGCGGCGGCGCCATCCCGCCCCGGCTGATCCGCGACTTCGATATTCCCGATCACCTGCTGGTGGCCAAGGCCACCTCGGCGCGGATGATCTCGCCGAACGACAAACAGGTGGACATGCCCATCGAGGGCGGGTTCGTCGGCATGGTCGACCGCGATGTGTTCGATGAGTGGCTGCGCGAACGGGCGGTGGAAGCCGGCGCCGAACGCCGCACCGGCCTCTATGAGCGAATCGACCATGACGCGGATGGCGTGGCGCGGGTCTGTTATCGACCGGCGGGGGCCAAGGACGCCTTGGCCCTGCAAAGCGTCCGCGCCAGGACGGTGATCGGCGCCGACGGCGCCCGCTCACAAGTGGCGCGTCAGACCCTCAAGGGCGCCGACAAGGTGCCTTGCGTGTTCGCATATCATGAGATCATCCGCTCGCCGAAGGGCGAGGCGAACGGCTTCGACGCCAACCGCTGCGATGTGTTCTACCAAGGTCAGCTGTCGCCCGACTTCTACGCCTGGATCTTCCCCCACGGCGATACGGCCAGCATCGGCGTGGGCAGCGCCAAAAAGGGCTTCTCCCTGCGCGGCGCGATCAAGTCCCTGCGCGCCTCCACGGCCTTGAAAGACTGCGAGACGATCCGAACCGAAGGCGCACCGATCCCCCTCAAACCCCTGTCGCGCTGGGACAACGGCCGCGACGTGGTGGTGGCCGGCGACGCGGCGGGCGTGGTGGCGCCGGCCTCGGGCGAAGGCATCTACTATGCGATGATCGGCGGCCGGCTCGCCGCTGAGGCGGTAGACGAGCGCCTGCGCACCGGCAAGGTCGCGGCCCTGAAGACCGCGCGCAAGAAATTCATGAAGGCCAACGGTCAGGTGTTCTGGGTGCTGGGGATGATGCAGCACTTCTGGTACCGCAGCGACAAGCGCCGCGAAGGCTTCGTCAAGATGTGCGCCGACCCAGACGTCCAGCGCCTGACCTGGCAGGCCTATATGAACAAGGAGCTGGTGCGCGCCGACCCCGCCGCCCACGCCAAGATCTTCTTAAAGGACATGGGCCATCTGCTCGGCCTGTCGCCGACTTGACTCCGAGGTCCCCAGGGCGGCCCAGGCCGATCCTGATCGCCGCGGCCGCGTCGGTCACCGTCGCCTTGATCGGCGGTACTTTGACCGATCTCGGCCCTTGGTATCAGCATCTCGCCAAGCCGCCCTGGCAGCCTCCCGGCCCCGCCTTCGGGATCATCTGGACAGCGATCTATGGCTGCGTGATCGCCTGGGCGGCGACAGCCTGGCGTCACGCGAAACGACAGGCCACGCGGGAATGGATCATTGGCCTGTTTTCGCTGAACGGCTTTCTCAACATCGTCTGGAGCCTGCTGTTCTTTCATCTGCGCCGGCCCGACTGGGCGCTCGTCGAGGTGGCGGGGCTCTGGCTGTCCGTGCTGCTGCTAATCGTCGTCATGGCAAGGATCTCGCGCCCCGCCGGCGCGATCCTGGCGCCCTATCTGCTGTGGGTGTCGATCGCCGCCGCCCTGGACTATGAGGTTGTGCGCCTGAACCCCTCATTCGCCTGACTCGAACAAACAGGAATATCCGTGTCGATGGGCGAGATGTTTTCCAGCGGGCGAGTGGTGGATTTGATCCTGCTGATCATCGCCGTC
The DNA here is from genome assembly GCA_025359665.1 of Caulobacteraceae bacterium. Lineage (GTDB taxonomy): Bacteria > Pseudomonadota > Alphaproteobacteria > Caulobacterales > Caulobacteraceae > Acaudatibacter. Next base: position 119 of record JANYFU010000066.1, on the reverse strand, counting down.
GAGTTCGCGGTCCTCTCCTGGCGCGACCGGCGGCGAGACTTACCGGCGGCGATGCTCGGCCTGTTCGTCTCCCTGGCCCCGGGCGCCTGCCTGCTGCTGGCCCTGCGAGCCGCCCTGAC
>JANYFU010000029.1 GCA_025359665.1 Caulobacteraceae bacterium | reverse complement strand
GGTCATGGAGGTTCAGCAGCCGGCGATCTCGAAGCTGGTCCGCCGTCCCGACATGAAGGTGAGCACATTGCGCGATCTGATCGCGGCGATGGGCGGCGAGCTGCATATCACCGCGACCTTTCCCGACCGTTCGGTCGAGATCGACAATTTCACGGCCACGCCGATCTGAGCCAGGCTTCCGACTGGCAGGGCGTTGGGTTTTGTATTCCGTCAGATCCGCGACGCCAATTTCCGCCGCCAGGTCTGTGAAGCCTATGACGACCGCTGTGCCGTCACCGGCCTGCGGATCATCAATGGCGGTGGGCGGTCGGAAGTACAGGCGGCCCACGGCGCGAGCCGGCTTGACGCGTTACCGGCTTTCTCCCGAAGCCCAAGGCGACCTGACGGACATCAAACAGTATCTCATGGGAGAGGGCGGCGCTCGGCCCCCGTACTGACCGGCAGGGAGAGGATCGCGCCGGCGCGGACGAGGCCTTGGTCGAGGCTGTAGACGGTCTCCGCGCCCTGGTTGCTGGCAATGGCTAGGTGCAGGGCGTCGCCCGCGCGCAGTCCGGTTTCGAAGCGGGTGAGATAGCGTCTGGCGAGATCGAAGTCGGATGGGGTCGGCAGAAGCACCGCGAACGAGTCGCGCACCATGGCCTCGAACCGGGTGTCGGCCCGGACGGCGGCGGATGCGTCCAGGCCGCCCATGCGGACTTCCCGCGCGATCACCGAGGAAAACTCCACCTTCGTCCAATGGCTGACCGCGAGCTGGTCGACGGGCAGCTCACGGATGACGGCGGCGATCCTTTCGCTCGTGGCCTCGGGTAGAATCAGAGGAACCACGAAGCTGGTGTCGAAATAGAACATCCGCCATCACAGCCCCTCGTCACGCATCTCGCGAACCAGATCGGCGCTCGACCGGCGAAGGCTGGCATGGTGGCCCGGAAAGCGGCCAGTTCATCCAGCGGGAGGGGGCGCCTGGCCTGGGAGGGATGCTGGAGATGGGCGACGGGGCGCCCGTGGCGGGTGATGATCACCTCTTCGCCAGCCTCCACCTTATCGAGGATCTCGCTCAATCGCGCCTTCGCCTGCGCAAGGTTGACCGTGATCATGTTTGGCCTGTCCATGACTAGAAAACTGGTCACACGGTATCAGACTCCGTCGGCCTTGGCCAAGCGGGAAGGCAAGGGGTGGTCTTTTCTTCAGAGGCGAGGGACGGCCTGATAGATAGGGACACCACATCCAACTTGGAGGAAAAGTCAGACGATGGCGCACGACCCTAAGGCTTTGCAGACAATCTGCCGCCGGGCGGCTCCGCCCGATCTCGAACTCGCGTTCAAGCCGATGTTCGGCGGGATCATGGGTTACGCCGGAGGCAAGGTGTTCGTGTCACTGTCCGACGTGGGTCTGGCCTTGAAGCTGGCCGGCGCCGACCGTGACGAATTGCTGACGATCGCCGGTTCAAAGCCCCTTCAGTACGAGCCGGACCAACCGCCCAGCAAGTCCTACGTCGTCGCGCCGGAGTCCATGCTGTCCGATCTGGATGACCTGAGGATGTGGATCGCTCGGAGCGTGGAGGGCTTGGCGGCCAAGGGCGCCGGAACCCGCAAGCCCAAAACGCGGCAAATGGGATGAAACATGGGAGGGCGAGCGGCTGATCACGGTGAATTGGGGTTTGCGGCGATTAGCCGACCAGCGGCGGACCCTTCTCTAGCGCCATTTGCACGGCCTGGGCGAAGCTGCCCGAAGGCTTCACACGATCCATTGCGCCCGCGGAGATCAACCGGCATTATTATATCCATACGTATGTTCCGGAGATCGCGATGACCACGCTGAAATTGACCGCTGTCGGGACATCCACCGGCGTCGTCATCCCCAAGGAGATGCTGACCCGGTTGAATGTCGCCAAGGGGGACGTGCTCTACGCCGTCGAGACGCCCGACGGTGGCTATCGCCTGACCCCCTACGATCCCGATTTCGCCAGCAAGATGGACAAGGCCGAGGAGATCATGCGGCGCTACCGCAACACCCTTCACACCCTCGCGAAGTGACGG
>JANYFU010000020.1 GCA_025359665.1 Caulobacteraceae bacterium | reverse complement strand
GCGATACGGTCTCCGGTATCGGCGAACCGGGCATCCAGCGCCTCGCCGGCAACCAGGAGGCGGCGCGCGATCAGTTCGAAGCGATAGGTTTCGCCCCGCGCCAGGATGACGGCGGCGATGTCGGGAATTTCCAGCACCGCGGTGCGGACCTGAGGCCGGGCGACGAACGAGCCGGCCTTCTTGCGCCGCTCGATCAGGCCCTCGGACACCAGCGCCCCGATCGCCTTGCCCACGGTCATGCGGGCGCAGCGATACTGCGCCATCAGCTCGCGCTCGGTCGGGATCCGGCGACCTGGCGCCCAGTCTCCTGAGCGGATGCGGCTCTCCAGGTCGCTCCGGATCCTCTGGTCGAGGGTGAGGGTCACCCGGCCAGCAGCTCGCCGATCGCCCGGCGGTAGCGGCTGGCCACGGCCCCGGCGGCCCTATGCCGGCCGCGTTCCACGACCTTGCAGCCGAACCGCCAGACGGTGTCGATCACGCCGCCCCCGGCGGCGAAGATCCAGCCGTCGAGCAGCGCGTCGCCCGACCGCCCGGCCAGCGACGGGTGATCCAGATCGAGGGTGACGATGTCGGCCGCCGCGCCGATCTGTAAGCCGCCGGTCTCGACGCCGAGCGCCCGGGACCCACCGGCCGCCGCGCCGCGGAACAGCTCGCTCCCCACCGAGCCGCCCTCGCGCATGGCCAGGACGTTGCGGCTTCGGCGCGTCAGCCGCTGGGCGTATTCCATCAGCTTCAGCTCGCCGGCCGCGTCGATGGCGACATTGGAATCGGTGCCGACCCCGAAACGGCCGCCCTGGCCGAGATAGTCAGGGGTGCGGAACACCCCGTCGCCGAGATTGGCCTCGGTGATCGGACAGAGCCCGGCCACCGCGCCGCTGGCGGCCAGGGCGGCGACCTCGCCGTCGCCGAGATGGGTGGCGTGAACCAGGCACCAGCGACGGCCGACCTCGTGATGGTCCATCAGCCACTCCACCGGCCGGGCGCCCGACCAGGCGAGGCAGGCGTCGACCTCCTTAACCTGCTCGGCGACGTGGATGTGCACCGGCCCGGCCGGGGCCATCTCCAGGATCCGTCGCAGTTCGTCCGGCGTCACGGCGCGCAGGCTGTGCGGCGCGACGCCCTGATTGGCGTCGGGCAGGCTCGCGATCGCCGCGCGGCTGGCCTCGAGAAGCGGGGCGAACGACCCGATATCGTTGAGGAACCGGCGCTGGCCCGGCTTCGGCTCGGCGCCGCCGAAATCGGCGTGGGCGTAGAAAACCGGCAGCAGGGTCAGGCCGATCCCCGTGGCGGCGGCGGCGGCCACGATCCGCGTCGCCAGTTCGGCCGGGTTGTCATAGGGGCGACCGTCCGGGGCGTTGTGGAGATAGTGGAACTCGCCGACCCGGGTGAAGCCCTGCTGCAGCATCTCGACATAGGCCTGGGCGGCGATCGCCTCGACCTGGTCGGGCGTCAGGCGGTCGAGGAAACGGTACATGACTTCGCGCCAGGTCCAGAAGTCGTCGTCGGCGGGACCACGCACCTCGGCCAGCCCGGCCATGCCGCGCTGGAATGCGTGGCTGTGGACGTTGCACAGGCCCGGTATCGCGGCGCCGTGGCGTTCGTCGCCGGAGGTGTCCTCGACGCCGGTCTCGATCCGGGCGATGCGCCCGCCCTCGATCTTCACGCGCGCCGCGGCGGCCCAGCCGCCCGGCAGCAGCGCCTGAGCGAACCAGAGACTTTGGGTCGGACCGTTGTTCATGGCCGGCATTGTGGGGCGAAACGATTTAATGTCTAGACATTATTTTCGAGAGGTTTATGCCTCGCGGGGAAGGAGACGCCCATGCGCTGCGATCGACTGTGGCGACACGCCCGCCTCGCCACCTTCGCGGGGCCAGGCCTGGGCGTGGTCGAGGATGGCGCGCTCGCCTGCCTTAACGGAAACATCCTGTTCGCCGGACCGGCCGGGGACCTGCCGGTCGACCTCGACGCCGCCGAGACCATCGACTGCCAGGGCCGCTGGATCACGCCCGGCCTGATCGACCCCCACACCCATCTGGTCCATGGCGGCGACCGCGCCCACGAGTTCGAACTGCGGCTGGCGGGCGCCGGCTACGAGGAGATCGCCCGGGCCGGCGGCGGCATCGTCTCGACCATGGCGGCCACCCGCGCCGCCAGCCTGGACAGCCTGGTGGCAAGCGCACTGCCCCGCCTGGACGCGCTGATCGCCGAGGGCGTCACCACGACAGAGATCAAGTCGGGCTACGGTCTTTGCCTCGAACACGAGCTGAAGTCCCTGCGAGCCGCGCGGCGGTTGGGAAATTTGCGCGAGGTTCGCATCGTCACCACGTTCCTGGGCGCCCACGCCCTGCCGCCGGAGTTCGCCGGCGAGGGCGACGGCTATATCGACACCGTCTGCCGCGAGATGATCCCCGCCGTCGCCGCCGAGGGCCTGGCCGACGCGGTCGATGCGTTCTGTGAGGGGATCGGCTTCACCCCGGCCCAGACCCGGCGGGTGTTCGAGGCCGCGCGAGCCCACGACCTGCCGGTCAAACTACACGCCGAGCAGCTCTCCAATCTGCATGGCGCGGCCCTGGCCGCTGAATTCGGGGCGCTGTCGGCCGATCACCTGGAACATCTCGACGAGGCCGGCGTCGCGACGATGGCGCGGGCCGGCACGGTCGCCACCCTGCTGCCCGGCGCCTACTACGTCGTGCGCGAGAGCCAAAAGCCGCCGATCGAGGCGTTGCGCGCCCACGGCGTGCCGATCGCCCTGGCCACCGACTGCAATCCAGGCACCTCGCCGCTGACCTCGCCACTGCTGGTGATGAACATGGCCGCCACCCTGTTCCGGCTGACCGTCGATGAATGCCTGGCCGGGGTGACCCGCGAGGCGGCCCGCGCCCTGGGCCTGGCCCATGAGATCGGGACCCTGGAAGCCGGCAAGCGCTGCGACCTGGCGATCTGGGACATCGAGCGACCGGCCGAACTGGTCTATCGCCTGGGCTTCAACCCCCTCCACGCGCGTGTGTTCGGAGGCCGGGGATGACCCCGATCACGCTGCGGCCGGGCGACGTCGACCTGGCGACCTGGGGCCAGGTCTATCGTGGCGCGCCCGTCCGCCCTGACCCGTCCTCGGCTCTCGCCATCGCCCGGAGCGCCGCGGCGGTCGCGCGTATCCTGGCCCGGGGCGAGCCGGTCTACGGCATCAACACCGGTTTCGGAAAGCTGGCCGGCGTCAGGATCGAGGCCGGAGACCTGGCGACCCTGCAGCGGAACATCGTGCTTTCCCACGCCGCCGGCGTCGGCGAGGCGTCCCCCATTCCGGTCATCCGGCTGATGCTGGCCCTGAAACTGACCAGCCTGGCCCAGGGCGCGTCGGGCGTCGCGCCGCAAACCATCGCGCTGCTGGAAGCCATGCTGGCCAAGGGCCTGACCCCGGTGATTCCAGTGAAGGGTTCGGTCGGCGCCTCGGGCGACCTGGCCCCCCTGGCCCACATGGCCGCGACGATGATCGGCGTGGGAGAGATCTTCGTTGGCGAGGCGCGCACGCCGGCCACCGACGCCCTCGCCGCCAATGGCCTCTCGCCCCTGATCCTCGGCCCCAAGGAGGGCCTGGCGCTGCTGAACGGCACCCAGTTCTCCACCGCCAACGCCCTGGCCGCGCTGTTCGAGGCCGAGATTCTGTTCCGCTCGGCCCTGGTCACCGGCGCGCTCTCCACCGAGGCGGCCAAGGGCTCCGACGCCCCCTTCGATCACCGCATCCACACCCTGCGCCGGCAACCCGGCCAGATCGCGGTGGCCGACGCGCTGCGGGGCCTGATGGCCGGTTCGGCGATCCGCGATTCGCACCGGCTCGGCGATTCCCGGGTGCAGGACCCCTATTGCCTGCGCTGTCAGCCGCAGGTGATGGGCGCGGCGCTCGATATCCTGCGCCAGGCCGCCGCGACGCTGGGCTTCGAGGCCAACGGCGTCTCCGACAATCCGCTGATCTTCGCCGACACCGACGAGGCGCTGTCGGGCGGCAATTTCCACGCCGAGCCGGTGGCGTTCGCCGCCGACATCATCGCCCTGGCGGTATGCGAGATCGGCTCCCTGGCCGAGCGGCGGATCGCCATGCTGGTCGACCCGGCGCTGTCGGGCCTGCCGGCCTTCCTGACCCCCCGGCCCGGGCTCAACTCCGGCTTCATGATCCCACAGGTGACCGCCGCCGCCCTGGTCTCGGAGAACAAGCAGAAGGCCTATCCGGCCAGCGTCGATTCGATCCCCACCTCCGCCAATCAGGAGGACCACGTCTCGATGGCCGCCCACGGCGCGCGGCGGCTGCTGGAGATGGTCGACAACGCCAAGGCCGTGGTCGCCATCGAACTGCTGGCCGCCGCCCAGGGCTGTGATTTCCATGCGCCGCTGGTGTCGAGCGAGGCGCTCGAGGCCGTGCGCGCGACTGTCCGCTCGGAAGTCCCCCATCTGTTCGACGACCGGCACTTCCATCCCGACATCGCCGCCGCCATCCGCCTGGTGGAGTCCGGCGCGGTGATCGAAGCCGCGCGCGCGATCGTCCTTCCCGGGTTCGCGTCATGAGCCCGCCATGGCTGGAAATCCACCGGGGCGACGCGCCGCTGGTCATCAGTTTCCCGCATACCGGGACAGACCTACCAGCGGAACTGGAAGACCGCTTCGTCTCGCCCTGGCTGGCGCGCAAGGACGCCGACTGGTGGATCGACCGGCTCTACGACTTCGCCGCCGACCTGGGCGCGACCACCGTGCGCACCGCCGTTTCGCGCAGCGTCATCGACGTCAACCGTGACCCGTCCGGCGCCTCGCTCTATCCGGGCCAGGCCACCACCGAGCTCTGCCCGACCACTACCTTCAACGGCGAACCGCTCTATCGCGCCGGCCACGAGCCGGACCAGGCCGAGATCGACCGCCGCCGCCAGACCTGGTTCGCGCCCTACCACCAGGCGCTCGACGGAGAACTGGCCCGACTGCGCGCCATCCACGGCCGATTGGTGCTCTACGAGGCCCATTCGATCCGCTCGACGATCCCGCGCCTGTTCGAGGGTGAGCTGCCGCAATTCAACCTGGGAACCAACAGCGGCGCCGGCTGCGATCTGGCTCTGACCCGCGAGGTCGAGGCCGCCTGCGACGCGACCGGCTGGAGCCGCGCCACCAACGGCCGGTTCAAGGGCGGCTGGACCACCCGCCGCTGCGGCCGCCCGGCCGAGGGCGTCCACGCGATCCAGATGGAACTGGCCTGCCGGGGCTACATCGACGAGCCGCGCGAGGCGCCGACCGCCGAAACCTGGCCGACGCCATACAGAGCCGACCGAGCCGCGCCGATGCGCGCCGCCCTGACCGAAGTCCTGAAGGCCTGCCTGGCCTTCGCCGAATCCTGAGACCGCCCATGACCCGCCTCGACCCCACCCGCGTCATCCGCGCCGCCACCGGAACCGAGCGCACCGCCAAGAGCTGGCTGACCGAGGCGCCCTTAAGGATGCTGATGAACAACCTGCACCCCGACGTCGCTGAGCGGCCGGAGGAGCTGGTGGTCTATGGCGGCATCGGCCGCGCCGCCCGCGACTGGGAGAGCTATGACAGGATCGTCGAGACCCTGCGCCGGCTGGAGGACGACGAGACCCTGCTGGTGCAGTCAGGCAAGCCGGTCGGGGTGTTCCGCACCCACGCCGATGCGCCCCGGGTGCTGATCGCCAACTCCAACCTGGTGCCCAG
>JANYFU010000629.1 GCA_025359665.1 Caulobacteraceae bacterium | reverse complement strand
TCAGCCACGGGAACCTTGAACTGGTCGGCGAGGCCCTTGGCCACCGCCGCCTGATCCAGAAGCCATCGCCTCGCCGGCTCTCCGGTCAGGCCCTCGATCCGCCGCACGCCGGCGGCGATTCCCTGTTCGGCGACGATCTTGAACAGGGCGATATCGCCGGTGCGGGCCACATGGGTGCCGCCGCACAGCTCCACCGAATAGGGACCGCCCCCGGCTAGCGCATGGCCGAGGGTGAGCACCCTGACGCTGTCGCCATATTTCTCTCCGAACAGGGCCATGGCGCCGGCCTCGATCGCCGCTTCTGGCGCCATTTCGCGGGTGTCGGCGGGCAGGTTCTGCCGGATCACCGCATTGACCTCGGCCTCGATGGCGTCGAGCTCGGCCGCGCTGACCGGGGCGCCGTGGCTGAAGTCGAACCGCATACGGTCGGCGTCGACCATTTGCCCCTTTTGCGAGACATGGGCGCCCAGCACGTGGCGCAGCGCCGCGTGAGCCAGATGCGCCGCCGAGTGGTTGAGCCGGGTCCGGGCGCGGCGATCGGCGTCGACGGCAAGATGAACCCGGTCACCGCCGCGCAGAACACCCAGGATGATCTTCAACGTATGGACATGCAGGTCGCCGGCCAGCTTCCGGGTGTCGAGCACCTCGCCGCCGCCGCCGTCCCAGTCGGCCTTCCCGCGATCGCCGGCCTGACCGCCGCTCTCGGCGTAGAACGGCGTGGCGTCGAACAGCACCTGGACGGTCTGGCCCGCTTCGGCGAGATCGACTTCCTCGCCCGCGTCGACCAAGGCCAGAGCGTGAGCCGTGGTCTCGGTATGGTCATGGCCGGTGAAGACCGTGGGTCCGAGGCGATCGCCCAGGGCCAGCCAGACCGCGCCCTGGGCCTGCTGCCCCGATCCGGACCAGTTCTCCCTGGCCAGGGCCCGCTGGGCGGCCATGGCGACCTCGAACCCCGCGACGTTGACGCCGATCCCCCGCAACCGCAGCGCGTCCTGGGTCAGATCGAGCGGAAAGCCGTAGGTGTCGTAGAGCTTGAAGGCGGTCTCGCCCTCGAGCATGTCGCCGTGGCCGAGGCTGGCGGTCGCCTCTTCCAGGAGGCTCATGCCGCGGCCCAGGGTGCGATGGAACCGCTCTTCTTCCTGGCGCAGAGTGTCGACGATGGCCGCCTCGGCGCGGCGCAGTTCCGGATAGGCGTCGCCCATCTCCGACACCAGGGTCGGAACCAGGCGGTGCATCACCGGATCCTGGGATCCGAGCAGATGGGCGTGGCGCATGGCCCGCCGCATGATCCGCCGCAGCACGTAGCCCCGCCCTTCGTTGGAAGGCGTCACGCCATCGGCGATCAGGAAAGAGGTGGATCGCAGGTGGTCGGCGATGACCCGGTAGGAGGCGACCCGTTCGCCGTCGGCCTTGACGCCCACGACCGCTTCCGCCGACGCGATCAGGTTGCGGAAGAGATCGGTCTCGAAGACGCTATGCACGCCTTGCAATACGCAGGTGGTCCGCTCCAGGCCCATGCCGGTGTCGATGCAGGGCTTGGGCAGGCCGGCGCTGCGCCCGTCGGCGAACTGCTCGAACTGCATGAACACCAGGTTCCAGATCTCCACGAACCGGTCGCCGTCTTCTTCTGGCGATCCGGGGGGACCACCGGCGACGCCGGGGCCGTGATCATAGAAGATCTCGGTATTGGGACCGAAGGGGCCGGTGTCGCCCATCGACCACATGTTCTCCTCCAGCCGGGCGATCCTGTCGTCGCCGAGACCGGCGATCCGCTTCCAGAGACTGGCGGCCTCTTCGTCGGAGGGATGCACGCTGACCATCAGGCGGTCTTTCGCGAGCCCAAGATCGCGCGTCACGAACGTCCAGGCGTAGTCGATCGCCGCTTCCTTGAAGTAGTCGCCGAAAGAGAAATTCCCCAGCATTTCAAAGAAGGTCAGGTGGCGCGCGGTATAGCCGACATTGTCGAGATCGTTGTGCTTGCCGCCGGCGCGGACGCACTTTTGTGAAGACGTCGCGCGCGGGGCCGGCGTCGTCTCCGCGCCGGTGAAGATGTTCTTGAACG
>JANYFU010000610.1 GCA_025359665.1 Caulobacteraceae bacterium | reverse complement strand
GTGGGCAGAAAATGCTCATAGGCGACGCCCTGGTGGTCGTGCTCCAGCGCCACGGTGGTGACGACGGCGACATGGCCGTAGCCCCAGCCCATCACGCCGATCCCCGCGTCGCCGCGAACCTTGGAGGGTCGGCCGTCGGCGCCGACCACCAGGCTGGCGGTCAGGACGCGACCATCCTCCAGCCGTACCTTTGCACCCGTGCCGTGGGTCTCAACCTGGGCTACCTTGGCTGGCGCGAGCACGGTAAGGCCGACATCGGCCACTGATTGGGCGAGGCCGGCGCGGATGCGGCGGTTTTCCACCAGATAGCCCAGGGGCTCGCCGTCGTTTCGGTCGGCTATCTCGGAGGAGTCGAAGCGCAGCCAGGCTCCCGCGGGTTTCGCCGCCGCCGCGCCGGGCGGGCGCCCATCGGTGACCAGAATCTGCTCGATCCTTTGGGCGTGGGGCTCGAGCAGGTCGGCGGCGCCCAGGGCGCGCCATTGCCGGAAAGCGGAAAACGAGATGGCGCTGGCCCGTCCGTCGAAGGTGGGGGCGACCTGAACATCGAACGGTTGGGGATCGATCAGCAGGCACTTGACCCCGCCGCTGGCCAGGGCGAGGCCGAGCGTGGCCCCGGCGATGCCGGCTCCAACGATGATGACGTCAGCGTCCATCTGGCCTTCAGCTTTCCTCGTCACTCGGCAGGCCCATCATATGGAAGCCGGCATCAACATGCACCACCTCACCGGTGGTGGAGCGGCCCAGATCCGACAGCAGCCACAGCGCGCAGCCCGCCACGCCCTCCATCGAGGTGTCTTCCTTGAGCGCGCTAAGGCGCCGGCCTTCGGCCAACATACCACGGCCGCCAGATATGCCGGCCAGTGACAGTGTGCGCATCGCCCCGGCCGAAATGGCGTTGACCCGGATGCCGGCCGGGCCGAGATCGCGGGCGATGTAGCGCATGGCCGCCTCCAGCGCCGCCTTGGCCACGCCCATGGTGTTGTAGTTGGGAATGGCTCGCTCGGCGCCCAGGTAGGTGAGGGTGATCAGCGAACCGCCCCGGGTCATCATCCGCGAGGCGCGCCGGGCGGCGTCGACGAAGCTATAGGCCGAGATGTCCATGGCCTGGGCGAAATGGGCCCGGGTGGCGTTCTCGACGAATGAGCCCTTGATCTGGCTGCGATCGGCGTAGGCGATGGCGTGGACCAGGAAATCCAGGCCGCCCCACTGATCCTCGACCACCTTGAAGGCGGCTTCCATCGATTCGTCGGACGAGGCGTCAAAGGTGGCGTAGAGGCTGGCGCCGATGCTCTCGCCCAGCGGCCGGACGCGCTTTTCGTTGGACTCCATATACATCAGGCCGACCTCGCCGCCCTGGGCGGCGATCTGGGAGGCGATGCCCCAGGCGATCGAGTTCTTGTTGGCGACGCCCATCACCAGGCCGCGCTTGCCGCGCATCAGTTCGCCTTTCGGCATGGCGTAGTCGTCATCCATAGGTCGTCAGTCTCCGGGTTTCCTCGTCGGGGGTGAGTATCAGGACGCGGGGCGGGCGCAAAGCATGGGCGGTGTTGGCGGCCTGTTCGGAACCCGCAGTGGTGTGAAGGACGGAAGCCTGATCCGATCTGGCGTTTCAGTGGCGATGATATATGGTATGAAAATGTATATCCACGGAGCCCGCCATGCAGGTCGCAAAATGGGGCAACAGCCTCGCTGTCCGTCTTCCCGCCGCCGTGGTCAAGGCGCTGGACGTTAAGGAGGGCGATGAGATCGAGATCCACGTCGCCGATGAGAGAACCTTCGCGGTGACTCGCAAGCCTGGACGCGAGGAGATGATCGAGCGCTTGCGCTCTTTCCGTGGACGCCTGCCGCCCGACTTCATCTTCGATCGCGAAGAGGCCAATGGCCGGTAGTTTCTTCGACACCAATGTCCTGATCTACCTTGCCTCCAACGATGCGGCCAAGTCGCGACGAGCCGAGGAACTGGTGATCGCGGGGGGCATGATCAGCGTCCAGGTTCTGAACGAAATCACCAATGTGGCCCGTCGGAAAATGCGTCTGACCTGGGGCGAGACTCGCGAGTTCCTGTCTATGGTTCGCGGTTTGCTTAAGGTTGGCGACCTCACCATCGGAGTTCACGAATCAGGCTTGGCCGTGGCCGAGCGCCACGCCCTCTCCATCTACGACGCCATGATCGTCGCCGCGGCGCTCCACGCCGATTGCGACACGCTCTGGTCCGAAGATATGCATGATGGATTGGTGATCGACGGACGCCTGCATATCGTCAACCCGTTTCGCGGAGCGGAGTTGTAGAAGGCGCTTGTCGCAAAGGCTTCCTCGTCCAAAGGCGCCGCTTGCCTTGGGATCGAGCGGCTCCTCCTGACAGATCCCGAGAGTCGGGCAGGTTTAGAGGGGAGTGGGGTGATCTATCAGCGTTCCGCATCCCAAGATTCATCCAGTGGTTCGGTCAGATCGACGCCCGCGGCAACTCGCACCGTTCCCGCCAGCGCCGCTCGCAAGCGCGGGAGCAGACCGACAGGAGGATGACGGTCGATCGGGCTCTTAGCCACAGAGCGAGACACTGGTCGGTGGAGAACTTTCATCGCCGGGCGACGATGAACAGGCGGGGGAAGCGCAGCATCACCTTGCCGTCGGTCATGGGCGGATAAGCCTTGGCGACCTCGTCGGTGTAGCGGGTCAGGAAGTCGCGGCGCTCGGGTTCGGACAGCGGGTCGACGAACGGCCGCAGGCCGGTGGCGCTGACAAACTCGACGATGGCTGGCGCGTTGGCGAGAATATGGTTGTAGGTGGTGCGCCAGATGTCGACCCGCGCGGCCAACGGAGCGAGCCCCTCATGGTAGACCCGGGCCGAGGGCAGGGGATCGCGCGCCGCGCCCGCTAGGCGCTCCGCCCAGGGGCCTGACCCGGCGACGGCCTTCATCAACCGGTGGGTCGGTTCGGCGAGATTGTCGGGCATCTGCACCGCCAGGACCGCGCCTGGAAGCAAGGTCGCCAGCACCTTGGCCAGCTGTTGCTTGTGGCCAGGAATCCATTGGTAGGTGGCGTTGGCGAACACCAGATCGACGTCGGGACCGGGCGTCCAGTGGTTGGCATCGGCCATTTCGAACCGCGAATTCGGCAGGCGCCGGCGCGCCGCCTCCAGCATGGCCGGCGAATTGTCGATACCCAGGATGTCGGTGTCCGGATAGCGCTCGGCTAGCAGTTCCGTCGAATTGCCGGGCCCGCAGCCGACATCGACGATCCGGCGCCTAGGCCCGCCCGGAACCTGGGCCAGCAGATCGCGCGCCGCGCGCGTGCGTTCGTCTTCAAACTTCAGATAGGTTG
>JANYFU010000580.1 GCA_025359665.1 Caulobacteraceae bacterium | reverse complement strand
CAAGCCCAGACGCTTTCCGTGGGCCATAGTCACGTCTTCCTTAGCGCCGGTCACGAACGCGCCGAGCGCAGCACCTGGTTCGTGATCTGGCTGTGCGGTGCGATGATGGCCATCGAGATCGTCGGCGGGGCGCTGTTCGGCTCGATCGCCTTGATCGCGGACGGATTGCACATGAGTACGCACGCCGCCGCGTTGCTGCTCGCGGCGCTCGCCTACCGGTACGCGCGCAAACACGCCGAAGATCGACGCTTCAGCTTTGGCACGGGAAAACTCGGCGACCTCGCCGGCTTCACCAGCGCCATCGTGCTGGTGATGATCGCGGTTCTGATCGGCTGGGAAGCGGTCAATCGCTTTCTCTCGCCCGTACCGATCCATTTCCGGGAAGCGATCCCGATTGCGACCCTCGGACTGGCGGTCAACATCGCCTCCGCTTGGATCCTTTCACGCGGGGGGGACCACGGTCATGGTCACGCGCACGGGCATACAGAGAACCACCAAGCTCATGGAGACCAACACGCGATCGACACACTTGCGGGTGGTTTGGTCTTGAGCGTTTTCGAGGACGATCATCCTCCGGTTTTCCGTCTTCGCCGTTCCGAGCCGGGGATATTACCGGCCGCCGACACCGTGACGATCGAGACCTCGCGGCCCGACGGCGTTCGCCAGGCCTTCACGTTCGAGGACCGCGGAACCTATCTACAAAGCCGGGAGGAGATTCCCGAGCCCCACGCCTTCAACGCCACGGTTCGCCTGGCCGGCGGCGACTATTTGGTTGTCTTCACCGAGCATGCGCATGACCAACAGGCCGCCCATCGCGACAACAACATGCGGGCCGCCGTCGTCCACGTCATGGCCGACGCCGCGGTCTCGGTGCTGGTGATCATCGGATTGTTGTTGGCACGGGCCTTCGGGTGGCTATGGATGGACGCCTTGGCCGGTATCGTCGGGGCCTGCGTGATCGCCAACTGGTCGTATGGACTGATCAAGGACACCGGAGCGATACTCCTCGACATGTGCCCCGACAGCGATCTCGAACAGGGCATTCGCGGTATGGTCGAAGCGGCTGGAGATCGTCTGAGCGACCTGCATCTCTGGCGGATCGGCCCCGGGCACCTCAGCGCCATCGTATCGGTGATCACGCAAAAGGGCCGCGATTCAGAGTTCTACCGCGAACGCCTGTCGCGTTTCCGATCGCTGTCGCACGTCACCATCGAGGTTCAACGCACCTGAACATACGACGATCAGGCGTGACCATGTCGGTGATGCAGATCCGGATAGTGCGGATGCTTGTGGCGTAGCGGCGTGTGCTGGTGGCGATGGGTGTGGGGCTCGCCGGTCAGGTCGCCGGCCTGATGGACGTGTCTGGGGTGCTCGTCGTGAACGTGGCGGTGGTCATGATCCATCAGCTCATGGGCGTGGTCGTGTTCATGCCGCTCCGACAGATGCAGATAGACGCCGACCGTCATCAGCATCGCCGCGCCGACCAGCTGAACGGTGACGGGCTCGCGGAACAGCAGCAGCGCCAGCGCCGCGCCCAGGAACGGCGCCGTCGAGAAATAGGCGCCCGTTCGCGCCGTTCCCAGATGACGTAGCGCCAGGACGAACAGGACCAGGCTGACGCCGTAGCCGAACGGGCCGATCACGCCCGCGGCGGCCACGGAGGTCGGATCCGGGAGGCGCGCGCCCCGACCGAAGGCCAGCGCCAGATTGACGGCCCCCGCGACGGCGCCCTTGATCGCGGCGATCTGCACCGGATCGGCCGACGACAGCTTGCGCGTCAGGTTGTTGTCCACGCCCCGGGCCACGCAGGCGCCGGTGATGGCGACAGCGCCCACGCCTAGCCCCGCCGGTCCGCCGCTCCAGGACAGGATCAGGGCGCCGCCAAGGATCGACGCCGCGCCGATCAGCAGGCGACAATCGACGTTCTCCTTGAACACCACCCAGGCGATGGCCATCGTCGCCAGTCTCTCCAAGTTCAGCAGCAACGCCGCCGAGGACGCCGCCGTATGCGCCAGGCCCAGAATCAACAGCACCGGTCCAACGTCGCCGCCGAAGAGAATGACCAGGCCGAGCCACGGAAGATCGACGCGCCGCAACGGCGCTTCGGGCGCCGGCACACCCAGCGCGCCGCGCGCCAGGTGGACCAGGCCAAGGCCGATCCCGGACCCCAGATAGAGCAGGCCGGCCAGCAGCCACGGATCCACGCCGCCGCCGAGCAGCAGCTTGGCGAGAGGCGTCGACGCCCCGAAGAGCGCGGCCGACGCCAGGGCCATGGGCGCGCCAGGTCAAGAGATCGACGGTTTCATGGCTGATTGTAACTGAACTCGGATCAGAGTTTAATATGCCGACGATGCGCTTCGTTCTCGCCTTCCTGGCTGTACTGGCCATGCTGTCCGACCCAGTGGCCGCCACGGCGGCTCAGGTCACCTGTGGTCGCGCGGCAACGGCGCCGATGGCGGGAATGGTCATGCCCGCCGCGCACGTCGACACACTGAAGACCACGGCCGATCCTTGCTGCGATCACTCAGGTGATCACAAGACGCCAGATCGGAACTGCGCCCAGGCTTGCGCCACGACTTGCGCGGTCAGCGCGGCGCCGCCACCTTCCCTGACGGGCGTGACGTTTGTCCTTACGATCGCCTTGCTGACCCCCGCGCCCGCGAATTTCGTCACGGCATATGAGCCCCCTGGGCTCAAACGACCTCCAAAATAGATCATCTGAGAACCGCCGGCCCGCGCGTCGGTTGTTGAACACGCCGTAGGGCGGTGCTGGGCGACCCAACGCGCGACGCCTCAGCCGCTCCACCCCGACAAAAGACCCTTTCAGTCGGGCGCCATGACCCACTTTCCCGAGGAACCCACATGCGCCATGCATGGCTCTTGGCGACGGCGAGCCTGATCGCCGGCACCGCCCACGCCTCTCCTATGACCTATCAGGCCGCCCTCAAACTCGCCGACCAGACCGCGCCCAGCCTCCGGGCGCGCGCCGCCGACGTGCGCGCGGCCAGGTCCTCCGCGATCGCGGCCGGCCGCCTGCCCGATCCGAAACTGGCGTTCGGCGTCGAGGGATTTCCCATATCGGGACCCAACGCCGGCCATCCTGAACGCGACGACTTCAGCGACGCACGGATCGGGATCATGCAGGACGTTCCGAACGGGGCGAAGCGACGCTCGGCGCGGGCGCGGGCGGAGGCCGACATCGGCGC